>OMID01000057.1 GCA_900299005.1 Oxalobacteraceae bacterium | reverse complement strand
CCCGGTGGTGGACCTCGTGCCCCAGTCTGGCCTGCAAGCTGAGGCGGGAGTGGTCGACCCTGCGCATCTTGGTATTGCCGGGTAGGCTGAGTGGGACTCACTTGGTCGCGCGTGGGCAGTGAGTGACGATGGATCCTGACTGTCGTCAGGATGACGACTCAAGGGTCTTTCGGCCCGTGGCGCCGCTAGGGCGACGGGGGAGTGGGGTATCGCCGAAATCCGTCGTCCCAGCAGAGGCTGGGACCCATGCTCAATCTGGCACGCTAACGTCAAGAAGCGGAAAACCTCTGTCATCCCAGCGAAAGCTGGGATCCATGCTCAATCTGGCGCTCTCCCGATCAGCTGGCAAGTGCCACATCTTCGATCACTTTTTTCTTTTTCCCCGCGCGAGAGGGCGGGTTGCACAAGCCGCAGCGGTAGGCATGATGCAAATCCAGCGTGTGGCCGACAAAATGTCCGTGATACTCTCGGCACTCGACTAGCGTTAGCATTTTGCTGTCGAAAAAGCGGATCAGCGTCCACGCGCGCGTGAGTGACAACAAAGGTTCTTCGCCTTCTGCAGGCGGCATTTGTTCCAGATATAACTGATACGCTTTGATCACTGCTTCGATGCCATTGAGTTGCGCATGCTGAACAAGGTAGCGATGGATATTCAGAAAGAGTGACGAGTGGATGTTCGGCTCCCAGGTCATGAACCAGTCGGCAGAAAAAGGCAGCATACCTTTTGGCGGCGATTTGCCACGCATTTCCTTGTACAGTTTGAGCAAACGCTCGCGTGACAGGGTGGTTTCTGTCTCCAGCAACTGAAGTCGGGCACCCAGCTCAATGAGCTGCATTGCAAGCCGAATCTGTCGGCCATCGGCGATCACGCTTTTGCTGACCATGGTTTATCCCTTCTGATTAATGACAATCAGGCGATATCTTCGATCGGCTGAGTAGCCATCAGTAAGGCGGAATGTGCCTGCGATAGCGTGGTATCGCGGTTGGTGCGAGTGAGCATGCCAAGGATAGCCTCGTCATCAAACCTGAAACGAGCCAACATCATGTTGCTTTGTGCGAGGCGCACCACCTGTGCGCTGGATAATCCGTCGAGTAGGTCGCATAGTTCCGCAGACAGTCCGAGACGGAAGATCGCGCTGGCGCGATCGGCGCGTATCATCTGCCGCGCGAGCATCAGGTAATTCAGATTGGCATCCCGAATCTCGCTGAGCATGTCGGTCGTGTTCATGCTGTTTCCCCCTGTGATTGTCGATGCGACTGTTCTACACATCGTGGGGAGTATTGTGGCTTAAGAGCAGAGGAAGCGAAAGCAGCGCGCTTCGGTATTTTTTGTGGGCGGCTCGCTGCGCAGTTTGTCGGCGTTTGTCTTACAGCACCCGTCGGTCAGGGCAGGGTACTGGTCACAGCACGTAGCTATCTCT
This sequence comes from Oxalobacteraceae bacterium, assembly GCA_900299005.1. Lineage (GTDB taxonomy): Bacteria > Pseudomonadota > Gammaproteobacteria > Burkholderiales > Burkholderiaceae_D > Pernthalerella. Next base: position 9,668 of record OMID01000057.1, on the reverse strand, counting down.
TTCGCCCGCCAGCACCTGCTCGACCATTTTCCGGCTGAGGCTGGGAGCTAGCAATTCAATGAACGTGTATACATAGCCACGCAGATAAGCCCCCTCTTTGAGGGCAATGCGCGACACATTCATGCCGAACAAATGCCCCGCCGGTATCGCGCGCAGGTTCGGGTCACGGGAGGGATTAAATGCCAGTCCGGCGATAATGCCTACGCCCATGCCGAGCTCGACATAGGTTTTGATCACGTCAGCATCGATTGCCTCAAGCACGACGTCAGGTTTCAGATGGCGTCGAGCGAAGGCTTGATCGATGCGGTTACGGCCAGCAAACGCCGCATCATAAGTGACCAGCGGATAGGCCGCAATGTCTTCCAGCGTGATGCTGGTTGATTTGAGCAGCGCGTGCTCAGCTGGCACCACCACCAGGTGCTCCCACTGAAAGCAAGGCAAGGATACTAGTCCATCGATCTCGGCAATCGCTTCAGTGGCAATCGCAAGGTCGGCCTGATTATTCAGCACCATCTCGGCGACCTGTTTGGGATTGCCCTGCAAAAGCGACAGACGCACTTTGGGAAATTTCTGCGAGAACTGCTGTACTACCGCAGGCAGCGAATAACGTGCCTGCGTATGAGTGGTGGCTATCGTGAAGCTGCCGGAGTCCTGTGCGGCGAACTCCTTGCCGATGCGCTTTAAGCCCTCGACCTCCTGCAGAATGATTTCGACCGATTTGAGCACTTGCCGGCCCGGCTCGGTCAGGCCACGGATACGTTTGCCGTGGCGGCTGAAGATGTCGATGCCCAGCTCCTCCTCAAGCTCAATGATGGCTTTCGAGACACCGGGTTGCGAAGTAAACAAGGCTTTCGCAGCCTCGGTCAGGTTGAAATTTTGGCGAACAGCTTCGCGCACGAAGCGGAATTGATGGAGATTCATCAGGACTCCCCCGACCTCACCCCCAAGGGACTATGGCTAAGGTCTTGAATAAACGTCGATTTTTAATAAAATACTTTTCTTTCTGAAAACTATTCCAAATCTCCCCGCTGTGGTTACGCTTATAGCTAAGGATCATATAAGCAAATAAATTCTCTGTCGTTTGGAATATAGACGAAGTTTATTAGCATTTCGGCTTCTTCGCGCGAGGCTTTATGACTTTGTCTTATGTAGTGTCCGGATTTGCCGTGGGCTTGCTGGTGGGTCTGACCGGCGTGGGCGGCGGCTCCTTGATGACCCCTCTGCTCACCCTGCTGTTCGGGATCAATCCTACTGTGGCCGTCGGTACCGATCTGGCGTTTGCTTCGATTACAAAATCGGCTGGCACGCTCGCCCACCGGATACGCAATACCGTTCACTGGGACGTCGTGCTGCGACTGTGCCTCGGCGCACTGCCTGCTGCCGTCGTGGCTACATTGGGACTTAAATATTTCGGTGCGCTCGACAAGCACATCGGGCAGATTATTCGGTATGCGATCGCCTTTTCGGTGCTGCTGACGGTGATCGCGATTATTTTCCGTGGCCGCATGGTCGCGTGGATGAATGCCCATCCTGATCGCCAATTGCACGGCCGCAAGCAGGCGATAGCCACCATCATCGCAGGCGCGGTCATCGGCATTCTAGTGACGATCTCATCGATTGGCGCCGGCGCCATTGGTGCGACCATTCTGGTGCTTCTCTATCCCAACCTGAAGCCTGCCGAAGTCGCCGGCACGGACATCGCTTATGCGGTGCCCCTGACAGCGATTGCCGCACTTGGTCACTGGTGGCTAGGTTCGATCAACTGGGCGCTGCTGTTCACGCTGTTGATTGGTTCGGTACCCGGTATCACGCTGGGTTCGCTGGTGGCCCGCTCAGTACCTGAAAAATTCCTGCGCGGCTTGCTCGCGACCACCCTGACGGGTGTGGCTGCCAAGCTCGTGCTGTAAACGCATCACTCAAGGACATCTTATGTATCGCTACGATCAATACGACCACCAGATTGTCAAGGAACGCGTCGCGCAATTCAAGGGTCAGGTAGAACGCCGACTGTCCGGTGAACTGACGGAAGATGAATTCCGTCCGCTGCGCCTGCAGAACGGTCTCTATCTGCAGCGCCATGCATACATGCTGCGCGTGGCCATTCCCTACGGACTGCTGTCATCGAACCAGCTACGCAAGCTGGCGCATATCGCGCGCGCTTATGACCGAGGCTATGGACATTTCACGACCCGCCAAAACATTCAGTACAACTGGATCGAGCTGGAGCAGACGCCGGATATCCTCGCCGAGCTGGCCTCCGTCGAGATGCATGCGATTCAAACCTCGGGCAACTGTATCCGCAATATCACCTCGGACCAGTTTTGCGGTGTTGCTGCAGATGAGCTGGCCGATCCGCGCCCCTATATCGAAATACTTCGTCAGTGGAGTACCTTCCATCCGGAATTCGCTTTCCTGCCACGCAAGTTCAAGATTGCCGTAAATGCTGCGGCAGAAGATCGCGCGGCGATTCAGGCGCATGACATCGGTCTTAATCTGGTCAAGAACGCAGCAGGTGAACTGGGCTTTCAGGTACTGGTGGGCGGTGGACTGGGTCGAACACCCATCATCGGCAGTGTGATTCGCGATTTACTGCCTTGGGAGCATTTGCTGACCTATGTGGAAGCCATCATGCGCGTCTACAATCAGTATGGCCGGCGTGACAACAAATACAAGGCGCGCATCAAGATTCTGGTGAAAGCACTGGGCGTGGAAGAATTCACTCGTCAAGTCGAGGCTGAATGGGCAGACCTGAAAGATAGCCCGAGCACGATCACGCTGGATGAATTGAATCGCGTGGCCAGCTACTTCACGCCACCTGCCTACGAGAACCTGCCAAGCGACGAGAGCGTATTGCAAAACCTGCGACATGAGAACAAGGCCTTCTCCAATTGGGTGAGTCGCAATGTACGTCCACACAAGGTCAACGGCTATGCCATCCTCACCGTGTCGCTCAAAAAGACTGGCATTCCTCCAGGCGATGCGACCGATGCGCAAATGGATTTTGTGGCCGCCCTAGCCGATCAGTACAGCTTCGGAGAGCTGCGGGTGACGCATGAGCAGAATCTCGTGCTGGCCGATGTGAAGCAGTCCGACCTCTTTGACATCTGGCAGGCCTTGAAGTCACAATCTCTGGCCACACCCAACATCGGTCTGCTGACCGACATGATCTGCTGCCCTGGCGGCGACTTCTGCTCGCTGGCAAATGCGAAGTCAATTCCCATTGCGCAGGCAATTGCGCAGCGCTTCGATGATCTTGATTTCCAACACGATATCGGCGAGATCGAACTGAATATCTCGGGCTGCATCAATGCCTGTGGCCATCATCATGTCGGCAATATCGGCATTCTCGGCGTGGACAAGGACGGCGCCGAGTGGTATCAGGTGTCGATCGGTGGCGCGCAAGGCAATGCGACCGCGATCGGCAAGATCATTGGTCCTTCGTTTGCGGCCGGCCAGATGCCGGAAGTGATCGGACGTCTGCTGGAAGTGTATGTGCGCGAGCGTATCGAAGAAGAACGTTTTATCGACACCGTGAATCGCCTGGGCATCGATCCTTTCAAAGCTCATGTGTACGCAACTCCGATTGAGGAAATCACGCACACTGCAGGAGAGGCCGTCTATGCCTGAGATCATCAAAGACAAGGCCATCGTCGCCGACGACTGGAACCTGCTGAAGCTGGCCGAGGGTGAAGCGCCAGCATCGGTGGCCGTCCCGGCTGGCAAACAGATCGTGCCGCTCGCGGTGTGGCTCGCGCAAAAGCCGGCGCTGAGGACACGTCATGATATTGGTGTCTGGCTTGCGCCAGATGAGCCAGCAGACTCACTCAAGGACGATGCCGCCAGCCTGCCCCTGATCGCGGTGGATTTTCCGTATTTCGCAGATGGTCGCGGTTACTCGACCGCATTCAACCTGCGTACGCGCATCGGCTTTACCGGCGAACTGCGTGCCATTGGCGATGTGCTGCGCGACCAATTGTTCTACCTGCAGCGCGTGGGCTTCAATGCCTTCGCGACCCGTCCTGATCGCACTATTGGCGATGCACTCAAAGGGCTGACCGATTTTTCCGAGTCCTACCAGACCTCGTGGGATCAGAAGACGCCGCTGTTTCGCCGTGCAGCCCGCCCAACGGCCAAGGAAGTGCAGTGAGCGCGGAGTTCAATAGCAAGCTGGCTGCCACCCGAGCCACGCTGGACCGCATCGTTGCCGAGTATTCTCCAGCCGTCTTTGCCTCCAGTCTTGCGGCCGAGGACATGGTGCTGACCGACCTCATTCTGCGCGCACAGCTGCCCATCAAGATCTTCACCCTGGAGACTGGTCGCCTGCACAAGGAAACCCTCGGCATGCTCGACCGCATTCGGGATGTCTATGATTATGCGGTCGAACAATTCAAACCTGACACGTCCGCTGTCGATGCCTATGTCAGTGCCAATGGCCTCAATGCGTTCTATGGCAGTGTCGATATGCGGAAGGAATGCTGCCGCATCCGTAAAGTAGAGCCACTGAAGCGCGCGCTCGCAGGTAACCAGGCGTGGATTACAGGTCAGCGCCGCGCGCAGTCAACGACCCGCAGCGAACTCGCGACGCAGGAAGACGATCCTGCGCATGGCATGCAAAAATTCAACCCGCTGGCCGACTGGTCAGAAGACGAGGTCTGGCACTACATTCGTAGCCATGATGTACCGTACAATCCGCTACACGACCAAGGCTATCCCTCCATAGGCTGCGAGCCCTGCACGCGGGCAATACAAGCCGGTGAAGAGGTGCGCGCGGGACGCTGGTGGTGGGAGCAACCTGACAGCAAGGAATGCGGACTGCATGTGGTAGATGGCAAACTGGTTCGAATCAAATCGGCCGCTCAGCAAGCGCAAGAGGTACAAGCAAGATGAATACTCCGGTGGACAAATTTTTTATCGACGCGGCAAGCAACCGCCATCTCGACTGGCTCGAGTCAGAAGCGATTCACATCATGCGCGAGGTTGCGGCGGAGTGCAGCAATCCGGCGCTACTCTTCTCGGGTGGCAAAGACTCCGTGGTTCTGCTGCGTATTGCCGAGAAGGCTTTTCGTCCCGGCCCATTCCCGTTCCCGCTGGTACACATCGATACCGGCCATAACTTCGAGGAGGTGATCAGCTTCCGTGATCAGCGTGTGGCCGAGCTCGGTGAGCGCCTGATCGTGGGCCGAGTCGAGGACTCAATCAAACGTGGTACCGTGCGGCTGCGCAATCCACAGACGGATTCTCGCAATGCCGCGCAGGCCGTGACGCTCTTGGAGACGATCGCCGAGCACAAGTTTCACGCCTGCATCGGCGGGGCGCGCCGCGATGAAGAAAAAGCCCGCGCCAAAGAGCGCATCTTTTCTTTCCGCGATGATTTCGGTCAGTGGAACCCCAAGGTGCAGCGTCCAGAACTGTGGGACTTGTATAACACGCGGGTACATCCGGGTGAAAACATGCGCGTGTTCCCCATCTCGAACTGGACCGAACTGGATGTCTGGCAGTACATCGCCCGTGAAAAACTTTCCCTTCCATCGATCTACTATGCGCATGAACGACAGGTCATTCCGCGCAACGGCTTGTTGGTGCCAGTCACGCCACTGACCCCTGCACGAGAAGGCGACACTGTCGAAACTCGCATAGTGCGTTTCCGCACCGTTGGCGATATCTCCTGTACCTGCCCGGTCGCGTCGACAGCCTCGACGGTCAGCGCAATCATCGCCGAGACGGCCATCACCCAGATCACGGAGCGCGGCGCGACGAGGATGGACGACCAAACCTCGGAAGCCTCAATGGAAAAACGCAAGAAAGAAGGATATTTCTGATGAACGCCGTACTCGATAAAAATACCGCGACGGCACACGCTGAAGCGAACGAGCGTGGACTGTTGCGTTTCATCACGGCAGGATCGGTTGATGATGGCAAGAGCACACTGATCGGACGTCTGCTGTTTGACAGCAAAGGTATCTTCGCCGATCAGCTCGATGCGATCTCGCGCGCTCGCCACAAGCGCACCGTAGGTGACATGGTTGACCTGTCCTTACTGACCGATGGTCTTGAAGCCGAGCGAGAGCAAGGTATCACCATCGATGTCGCCTACCGCTACTTTGCGACGCCCAAGCGTAAATTCATCATTGCCGATGCACCGGGCCATGAGCAATACACGCGCAATATGGTCACCGGCGCGTCGACGGCTGACGCCGTGATCATTCTCGTTGATGTATCGAAGGTAAGAACAGAGGCCGATGGCAAAGCCGAGCTTCTGATCCAGACCAAGCGTCATTCAACGATCGCCAAGCTGCTGCAAATCGAGCATGTGATCGTTGCCGTCAACAAGATGGATCTGGTCGATTATGACCATGCCGTGTACGACCGTATCGTCACGGCGTATCGCGAGTTCGCGAAGCAGCTGGGGCTCAAGGATATCCATCCCATTCCATTGTCCGCGCTGGCTGGCGACAATGTCGTCACCCGAAGCGACAAGATGAGCTGGTATCAAGGCCCGACACTAATCGAGCTGCTGGAGTCGCTATCAGTCTACGATGAAGAGCATGCAGCAGCGCTGCGCTTCCCGGTGCAATTGGTCGCGCGCCACAATGGTCACGAAGCGAATGACTTCCGCGGCTACATGGGCCGTGTCGAAGCCGGTACGGTACGCAGGGGCGACACCTTGGTGGTGCAGCCATCTGGTCACACCGCGACTGTGAAAGACATCCTCACCTTGGATGGTTCGCTGGAATCGGCATCCGCTGGCAAGTCAATTACGCTGCTGCTAGATGAGTACCTCGATATTTCACGCGGCGACATGCTTGCCGCTGTCGATGCACCCGCCACGCTAGTTAAAAATTTCAGCGCCGACGTCTGCTGGCTTTCAGAAGAACCACTTGACCTGCGCCGCAAGTACTGGCTAAAACACACTACACGACAAGTCGCCGCCAAAGTTACGGCCATCGATTCTCTGCTCGATATCAACACGCAGCAACGCCACGAAGCCAAGGAACTGAAGCTCAACGGCATTGCCCGAATTCAGATCACTGTGCCGCAGCCGCTGGCGGTAGATGCCTATGAAAACGTGCGCGCCACCGGCAGCTTCATACTGATCGACGAAATCTCTCACCAGACCATCGCTGCAGGCATGATCCGTCTTGATCAATGAGAGTAATCAGGCGAGTAGACCCTGTACGATTGATCCTGATGACACTCTGTTAAACACCGCAAGGTTGATCCCTTGCATAATGACTACACGCCCTTGATCGTGAAGACTCCCGCCTCGTAAAGTAAGGCTTGCTCGCCAGACCTTGGGTTTTTCCCAGCGTCTCCCTAGCCCATGGCTCGCGGCGACCGCGCTGCGATGGCATGTGATTCACCGGCCGGCCGGTAGATATCAGTCATGGTCGTTCGTGCAAGATGCTGCAGGGCAGCTTGGTTAAGGCTGAGCAGTTGTTGCGGCATCCTGCCGTTCACCTGGTTGAGCGCATGGGCTTCTCGCATGGGCGCCAGCAAGGATTCCCACTACGCGTTCCTGCCCGATGCGGCTTGAGCGTAGGCTGATACCAGCCACTGCTGAATCCCCGCTTAATCCGCGCTTTAGCATACATTGTCCAGTTGTTTGTATCGTTGCTCAGCCAAATCGCCGAGCTGAGCGACCAGCGCCGTTTTGGCGGGAAGTAGTGCTTCACAGGCACTCGCATCAGCGGCGCGCAAGTTTGCCTGCTCCTCAATAAGTAGTGCGCGCAGCTGGAGCATCGCGGCACATTCTTCCGCAACTCGTGAGGCAGGGTTCATGCTCGGATGGATGGCAAGGCGCAAGCGTTCAGTGCCGGCGCGAGAACAGCTTACTCGCTGCCACCATCAAGCGGTCGGCGATTTGCGAGGCATCAATGCGATAGCTGCCCTCGGCAATCTGTTGTCGGATCTCGCTTACTTTGCCCACGTAGACAGGCGCAGCCTCGGGCGTGAGCAGCGCGCGCGCCGCTTTTGACAGGCTGACCTGTTCGCTAGCGCTTCGCTCTGGCGAGCTGCGCTCGCCAATGGCAGCGGCGGGCGGCAACTTACTCGACGAGTCAGTGATTTTCATGGTTTTTTCCTGTTGCGGCCCGGTGTAGCTTGGCCCGGTAGTCTGGTCTCGTAGGAGTTAACGGCAGCGGCAGGCGGTTCTTTAGACATACAACGATTCAATAGTGCAAACACACCGCACCGCCGGCTTGCGCTACCCCTGACACCAACTGTCCAGCGACGGTCCTTGCGTGCACCAGTTCGCCTTCAGCGCCTGCAGTCAGCGCGGGTGCCTCGGTACTGACCGCAAACCCCTGACCTTTGGCCACCATCCTGACCATTTGCCCCGGCTGGAAAAGCGGCGCACGCCGCAGCATGGCCTGTGTGACGGGCATGCCGGCAGACACAGGCACGCAGCGGCAGGTATTTTCGCATTTGTGCCGCTCATGAAGCCGGATGCACTGCTGTTTGCCGGGCACTCGGAGAATTTTCTGTACATGTGCGATCGTCTGCGCCTGCAGGGAAAGACGGTGTATGAATTATCAAAACCGCCAGCCCACCCCTGAGGACCCGCATGCGCAGTGCGGAGGCACGCTCTTCCCATGTTTACTATGGTCGGCATTTTCACTGCAGAATGGCGAGAGTCATGCCGGGCGAGTACTACTGGACCTCAGATGATATGGCCATCATGACGGTATTGGGATCGTGCGTCTCTGCCTGTATTCGCGATTGCGTGCATGGCATCGGGGGAATGAACCATTTCATGCTGCCCTCGGCCGGGGAGTCGGGCTCGTTGCGTTATGGCGCACATGCCATGGATGCGCTCATTGAGAGATTACTCAGTGCGGGAGCTTGCCGAGAACATCTCGAAGCCAAGGTATTTGGCGGTGGCAGAGTGCTCAATGGCTTGCAGGCGCTCAACGTGGGCGAGCGCAATGCGGCATTTGTGCTGGATTACCTGGCGCGAGGCGGTATCCGGTTGCTGGCGCAGGACCTGAACCAAAGTCATCCCCGCAAAATAGTTTACTTTCCGCGTACAGGTCGTGTACTGGTGCGCAAGCTTGACAGCGCAATCGCTGCCGTTGCCACCGGCGCGCGGCATCCTGCTGATGGTGTGAATTCTGAAATGTGCGGGTAAAAATCGGTTCTCGCCGGATCGGACTATGATGTCGCCTGGACACCTTCAGGGGCGTTTTTTATGGAATGGCTGGTGGTCGGCTTGGAACTGGCTGTCGCGCTTATTATTGCGCTGGCGGTTTATCTGGCACTAAAAAAATAAGCGATCTGCTCGGTCGAGCGGGTCGCTTATTTTTTAGTGCGCTGGGGTTGGACGGATGGGTCAGCCGGATTTTTTTACTGCCTGGACCATGCATTTCGACAGTTTGTCAAAATGCAGAAGCGCCGCCTGCGTCAGTTCCAGCTGTTTGCGTCGGGCATCTTCGGTTTCCGCCAGCAGTATCCAGCCTTTTTCGCGCATGGATTTCAGGCGTCCGTGCAGCATGGCCGGGGAGCCAAGTTCGCGTTTCCCCATCAGGTCTTTGACCGACAGGCGTTCCTGTTTCTGACGCGCGTAGGCGATGACGTCGAGGATGCGGGCATCAAGCGGCTCCAGGGGGGCTGTCTCTTATACACATCTCCGAGCCCACGAGACGCTACGCTATCTCGTATGCCGTCTTCTG
>OMID01000056.1 GCA_900299005.1 Oxalobacteraceae bacterium | reverse complement strand
TCCCTAACGCGAGCAGTGTAGACTGAAACCGTCGGCATCCGACGCCAGTCGGCAGCGCCCACCCACTGGCAAGCTGAGCTTGTCGCGGGTATGGCCAAACGGCAGCCCCGTCAGCACCGGCACGCCAAGATACGCACGAAGAAAATTCACCATCGCGACAAAATCATAGCCATTGTCATACTCGGTCAGCCGGTAGCCTGAAAAATCGCCCAAGAGCAGCGCACGCTGACGGCTCAGTACACCCGCATGTGCTAGTTGTAGCAGCATGCGTTCGACCCGATAAGGGTGTTCATTGATATCCTCGACGAACAAAATGCCATTGTTAATTTCTGGCATCCAGCGCGTGCCGGCAAGATGAGACAGCATCGCCAGGTTGCCTCCCCACAGCAGACCTTCCACAGTCAGCTGGGGATTACCAGGCGCTTTGACGCGAACATGGAAGGAGGACTCGGACACCGCCTGCCAGAAATGTGACTGCGTGACATCACTGATATCGTCGCGAGAAAAATCGTCGCAGATCATGGGGCCCGCCAAGCTGCTGGCCCCATGGGCCAACAATCCCATCTGAAGCGCGGTAAAGTCGCTGTGCCCGACAAACAGCTTCCCGCTGCGGGCCAGCATCGGAAAATCAATGTCAGGCAGCAGTCGCGAGAGGCCATAGCCGCCGCGCAACGCGATCACGATCTCCACCTCGGGATGCATGGCCGCTGCATGTAGCTGGGCGATGCGTCCTGCATCGGTGGCGGCAAAGCGCTGGTACCGCGAACCATCGGCAGAAAAGTCCTGCACCCTATGACCCTGCTCGCGCAGTCGCTGAAGACCGCGCTGATAAGCGGCGTGGTCGGTCGCGTAACCGCTGGGCGCAACAATCGCTATCTGGCGTGACTGAAACTTCATGGCAAAAACTTCATGGCAAGTTCGCGGTAAGGATCAGGAGGCAGTTCGCGTCTGCTGGCGACGTGCCGCGAAGAAGGCAGACAGCATTGTGCCGCAGTCTTCTGCCAGCACGCCGCCCAGGATTTTGGTGTGATGATTCAGCCGAGTCTCGGCAAACAAGTCAAGCACCGAGCCACAGGCCCCCGTCTTGGGATCGCGTGCGCCGTAGACCACGCGCGCCAGTCGGGCATGCATCATCGCGCCTGCGCACATGGCGCACGGCTCCAGCGTGACATACAACGTACAGCCAGGGAGGCGGTAATTCCCCAGCGTCTGTGCAGCAGCACGTAACGCGGTGATCTCGGCATGAGCGGTCGGATCGTGGCCGATGATGGGCTGGTTGTGTCCCAGAGCGATGGCCTCACCTTCCTTCACGATCACGGCACCGACCGGCACTTCCCCGGCTTGCTGCGCTTGGGCAGCGGCCTTTAGGGCCATGCGCATGAAAAATTCATCACTCATCAGGCTTCCGTCACCTCGGCCCAGCAATTCGGTGTTTCATGAAGGAGTATGCGATGCAAACGCAGACCGGTACCATACCGATCCTGATACACCGGCTTGAGGATGTCGAATGCCGTCCGCGCGAGATTTTCAACCGTGGGAATCTTGTTGATGATAACGGTCTTGTGGTCAGGCAGACTGGCCAGAAAATCTCTGACCACCACATCCTTGTCGTACACCAGAAAGGCATGGTCCCACACATGGACTAAATGCTGGTTGGCCAGCGCCTTGACATCCGAGAAGTCCATCAGCATGCCGTTATCGGAGCTACCCTCTTGTTCAATCACTTCGCCCTTTAGGGTGATTTCTATCGTGTAGCGGTGGCCGTGCAGATTACGGCACTGGCTTTTGTGTTCGGGAATCCGGTGCCCGGCATCGAATTCCAGTTTTCGAGTAATGGTGATCATCAGCTAAGGTGTCGGATGCCGGTCAGGGTATTTGCAGCAGTTTGTGTGTCTGCAAAGAGAGCCGCCATTGCGGGTTCGCCTTGCAGGTATCAATCGCCAGCCGGGTGTGTTTGTCCTTGTCCGGGCCGTCCATCGGTTGAACAAAGAAGTGCCTGAAATTGAGCGCCGCCAGCGCACCAAGATCTTGTGATGCCTGGGGTATCACCACCTTGATTTCATCACCCTCTGTGACCACCAGCGAAGCACCCTGCTTCGGACTGACACACACCCAGTCGACGCCTCTGGGCACCGGCAGCGTACCGTTCGTTTCGATCGCGATATCAAACCCTTGCCTGTGCATGGCCGCTATCAGTGACTCATCGAGCTGTAACAGCGGTTCGCCACCGGTAAACACCACATAGCGGTTCGCCTTGCTGGCAGGCCACTGCGCAGCGATCGTCGCTGCGAGCGATTCCGGATTGGCATACTTTGCGCCCAGCACGCCATCGGTACCCACGAAATCCGTATCGCAGAAACGGCAGATCGCCATTGCCCTGTCTGCTTCGCGGCCGGACCAGAGATTGCAACCTGCGAAACGACAAAACACGGCAGGGCGCCCCGCATGCGCGCCCTCGCCCTGAAGCGTGTAGAAAATTTCCTTGACGCTGTACACCAGCGACGCTCCGACGAAAAACCCAAAGACCGGATTATCCAACAAATCGGCGGGGAGCCGGGTTAATTGCTCAGGTGTCCACCCGCGGGAAACGCACAGTGAACACGGTGCCCTGACCATGGGAGCCTGAACGCACCTCGATTGCTGCATCATGGTCTTTGGCGATATCGCGTACGATAGCTAGCCCGAGCCCGCTGCCCGGCTGAGAACGATCAAGACGGTAGAAGCGACTGAATATCTTGTCTTTCTCGGATTCCGGGATGCCGGTGCCATCATCCTCAACCTTCAGCACGCCAAACCCTTCGACTTGAGAGCAGCTCACCGTGACCGCCCCACCCGGCGGGGAATAGCGGATGGCATTGTCGACCAGATTGTCGACCATGTCGCGCAGCAGAAAGCTGTCACCCTTGACAAAGGTCGGCGCGAGATGAAAGCCGATGTCGATGTTCTTCTTTTGCGCTGCTTCCACGAAATGCTGTACCGATTGGGACACCAGATGGTCGAGCGAAAGTCGCTCCAGACGTTCACGCTCGAAGCCGCCCGGCTCGGAACGCGCCAGCGCCAGCAGCTGGTTAGCCTGCCTGACCATGCGTTCAGTGGAAGCCATCATCAGCGATACTGAATCAGACGTGTCGGGATCACTCGCGTGCTGCGCCTGCAGCCACTCCAGTTGTGCCTTGAAACCTGCCAAGGGCGTACGCAACTGGTGCGCCACATCCGCCAGAAAATCCTGTTTGGCACGCGCACTGCGCTGCACTCGGGAGAGCAGGTCGTTAATAGCCCGAATGAACGGCACCAGCTCGACGGGCGCATCGGTGGCCTGCAGCGAGGAGAGATCATCGGATTTGCGACTCTCCAGATTTTCCTGCATCTGCCGTAGGGGTAACAGTCCGCGGCTGAGCGCCAGCCAGATCACGGCGGGGATCAGCACGATGAGCAAGAGTTCCAGAAGTACCAGCGACAAGAAGATACGCAGCTTGAACTGGAAGCGCTTGACACGTGTCTCGGCAACGCCGATGAGGATGGTTTCGCCACCGACTCGGGTGCGCAGGGAAATGACTCTCACATCCTCTCCGCGCATCTCCGATAGATACGCCTCCCATGTGTTATCGCGGGCGGGAATGTGCAACTTCGGGAAGTCGCGATCTCCGGCAATGGTTCTGCCCTCGATGTTCCGAACGACCAGATAGGTCTGATCAAAATGATCCACCCGAAGCACTTGCTCTGCCTGTTGCGACAGCCGAAGCTCGACAGAATCGCCGGTATCCTGCACATGTGGCACCAGTGCCCACGCCGCATCCGCCAGGCTCTGATCGAAGGCCGTCTGCGCAGGTATCCATGCCAACCAGTACACCGCCGCCGCACCAGCCAGGTTGACCGCTACCAGCGGCACCACCAGCCATTTGAGCAGCTTGACCCGTAGACTCATTCCTGCGCCGGGCGGGTTGGCTCGAGCATGTACCCGAAACCGCGGATGGTCTTGATGGCAATGCCCGCCTGCGCGATCTTGGCCCGTATGCGCGAGACGTAGACTTCGACCGCATTGAGCGTCACTTCCTCACCCCAAGGCAAAATGGCATCGATGATCTGCTGTTTAGATACCACCCGTGACGCATGCTGCATCAGGTACTCAAGCACGGCCCATTCGCGGGCGGAAAGCTCGATAATCTGGCCATCGATGGTGGCACGGCGGGCAAAAGGATCGAGTTGCAGTCCACCGAGCTGAAGCTCTGCTGGCCGCGGATTACTTCGCCTGACCAACGCTTTTAGCCTAGCCACCAGCTCAGGCGCCGCGAAGGGCTTGACGAGATAATCATCCGCGCCAGTTTCTAGACCGCGCACGCGGTCTTGCACATCATCACGCGCCGTCAGCAACAACACCGGCAGGCTACTGCCGCGAGCACGTAATCTCCGCACCACCTCGAAACCATCAATGCCGGGCAGCCCGATGTCAAGCACCGCCACTGATACCTCGCGCGACTGCAGCGCACGGTCGGCGTCATCACCGTTGGTGACGACGTCCACCACCATGCCATGGCCGCGCAGTATCCTGGCAACGCCATCAGCCAATACCATGTCATCTTCCACCAGCAATACGTGCATCTTGTGTTCAGTCTTCATGACGAGTCCTTCGCTATTTTGCCAGAGAGTCAGGCCCGGTCTCGGGCGATTCGGGCACAGGCGGCACGGCCAGAGACGGCTGGTCGTTAAACCAAGGGAAGGCGAGTGGCAGTAAAAGCAAGGTGAAGAAGGTCGCCGAAATGATCCCGCCCACAATCACGACGGCGAAAGGTCGCTGTGTTTCTGATCCAATCCCATGGGACAGCGCTGCCGGTAGCAAGCCCAGACCGGCCATGAGCGCCGTCATCAGAATGGGTCTCAGGCGAGACACCGCGCCTTCAATTGCGGCACCCAGCACCGATTTTTCACGATGCAGCAGCTCGACAATTTGTTCACCCATGATCACGCCGTTTTGCACCGAGATGCCAGCCACCGCAATGAAACCCACCGCCGCAGAGACAGAGAAGTGCAAGCCGGCCAATGCGAGCGCGATGATGCCGCCGATCATAGAAAACGGTACGATGAGCAGCACCAGCAGTGCCTTTCGCATGGAACGGAAAGCCCAAAACAGTAGAGAGAAAATCAGCAGCAAAGTGATCGGGACAATGACTGACAGCCGCTTCACTGCGCGTTGCTGGTTCTCGAACTGGCCACCCCAGGTCAGGGTATAGCCAGGCGGCAGAACGACCTGCTCGCGCACCTTTTTTTGTGCCTCTCTCACAAAACTGCCCTGGTCACGTCCCAGCAGATTGGCCTTGACCGACGCATTTCGCACACCCGCTTCGCGGCTGATCCGAGAAGCCCCCTGGCGCACGGCGACATGAGCCAGCTCACCCAATCCCACCGTCCCTGCCCCGCCAGGAAGGCTGACCTGAACCAGCGCGATATCATCCACCGCATTCCGATAACTTTCTTTTAGGCGCACCGTGACATCAAATCGCTTGTCACCTTCGTAAAAGGTATTGACCTGTACGCCGGCCAGCGCCGTCTGAATCGCCGCATTGACATCGGCGACGTTAATACCCAGTCGGGCGATTTTTTCACGGTCGATCGAAATATCCAACTCGCTTTGTCCGCTGATGCGTATGGCGGCGACATCCGACGAACCTCGTATGCCTTTGAGGATATTCGCAATTTGTTCGCTTTTCTCTGTCAGAATTTCCAGATCGGGGCCATAGATTTTGATCGCAATCTCGCCCTTCACACCCGAGAGCGCCTCCTCGACGTTGTCTTGAATGACTTGTGAGAAGTTAGTCGGAACACCGGGTATGCTGCGTATCTTGCGGCCCATATCAGCGACGAGCAGTTCCTTGGTACCAAAGCGCCACTGATTAGCGGGTTTAAGGTCAGCGAGCACCTCGAGATTGTTTGGCCCCTTGGGATCGGTACCATCGTCCGGTCGCCCCACTTGCGTGATCACGGTCCTTACCTCCGGATAACCGCGGAGTATCTTGCGTACCTCTCGCTCGATATGTTTGGTGGCATCCAGCGAGGTCGATGGTGGCATCGAGATCGTTAGCCAGATATTGCCCTCGTCCAGCTTGGGCACGAACTCGCTGCCCAGCAAAGGTGACAGCAAAAAGCTCACGGTCAATGTACCCGCTGACAAGGCAAGCACAAGAAAGCGATGCAGCGCCGCCCATCGCAGAAAACGCCGGTACTGATGCTGCAACCAGTCCATCCAGAGTAGATGCTTCTCCTCCAGCGAGTGCTGACGCATCGCCACGGCCAAAAGCGTTGGCACCATGGTCATGGTAAGCAGCACCGCACCCAGCATTGCGAATGACAACGTCATGGCCACTGGCGCAAAAATTTTTCCTTCAACCCGCTGAAAAGTAAAGATCGGGATAAACGCCACGATGATGATGGCCTTCGCAAACAAGATAGGATGCCCCATCTCCACTGCGGTCCGACGCAGTGACGATAAGCGCAACATATAGCTGGTATCCGATGACGATTTTGCTTCCACAGATTGCACGGCCAGCCTCACCATCAATGCCTCAACCAGCACTACCGCTCCATCGATAATGATGCCAAAGTCAACCGCCCCCAGCGAAATCAGATTTGCGGGGATGCCCTTCATGTCGAGCATGATGAACGCGCACAGGAGCGACAAGGGAATCACCGTGGCCACGATTAGCGCAGCCACCCAGTTACGCAGGAAAATTACTAGGATCGCAATCACCAAGGCTGCTCCGACCAGCAGATTTTCAGCCACAGTTTTGACAGTGTGTCCGATTAGTTCGGTGCGATCATAGATAGGGTGGATCTTCACGCCTGGCGGCAGTTTGGCGTTGATGTACTCAATCTTCTCCTTGACTTCGCTAACGACCTTGGCCGCATTGCCGCCTTTGGTCATCTGGACGATGCCCTCAACCACGGTGTCGCGATCGTTATACGCCACCACACCCGAGCGGCTGCGAGCCCCGATGGTGACTTCGGCGACATCCGACACCAGCACGGTCTTGCCTTCCTTCGCACGGACCACAACCCGCCCAATATCAGCAAGGCTAGTGAAGATACCCATCCCGCGAATCACCAGCGCCTCATCGCCCCTGCGAACAAAACCTCCGCCAGCATTCGCTGCATTATTCGTCAACGCAGCGCTGACCGCTTCGATTGATATCCCGTAGCGCTTTAGTGCATACGGGTCAACACGCACCTGATACTCTTTGATCGTGCCGCCAAAACTGACCACATCGGCGATATACGGCACGATGCGCAGCCCAGGCCTGATCACCCAATCCTGAATCGCTCGCACTTCGCTGATAGGCATCTTTTCCGGTGCCTCCACCACGTAGCGATAGATTTCACCTACCGCCGTACTGAGCGGTGCGAGCGAGGGCTGAACACCCGGCGGCAAATTCACATTCTGGAGTTTTTCAATGACTTGCTGACGCGCGAAATAATCATCGGTGCCATCACCAAAGGTGAGCGTGACAATCGACAGGCCAGAAATACTGACTGAGCGCAGCTGGGTCTGACGCGGGACACCTGACATCTCACGTTCGATCGGCAACGTGACATTACGCTCGACTTCTTCTGGCGCCTGACCGGGATACTGGGTAACCACCAGTACCTGAACATCCTGAACATCCGGAAAAGCCTCAATGGACAGATTACTGACTGAACGATAGCCAAACACGCAAAGTACGGCCGTCATCACCAGCACAAACACCCGCTGGGTAAGTGCAAATTCGATCAGCTTATTTAGCATCGGCCTGCGCCTCGGAGTTGAGCAGCAGCGCGCCCTCGATCACCACTTTTTCGCCCTCCTGCAACCCGCTCTCGATGAAGGAATGATCATTACCCCGGAGTGCCAGATTGACTTTTCGCTTCTCGAAAGTACCCGGTGCTTTTTCGACAAATACAAACACATACAATCCCTCAGTGACCAGACTGGTGTTGGGCACCCGAATGCCTTGGTGGCTGCTATCGGCCAGAAAGGACACCCGCGCAAACATCTCTGGCTTGAGCTTTAAGTCAGGATTCATGATCGAGCAGCGAACCTGAACCCGCCGCGTCACTGGATCGACCACCAGGCCAATGCGTTCGACCCGGGCATTGAAGTGCTCGTCAGGCCAGGCATCGGTCTCGATACTCACGGTCTGCCCTACTTTGACATGGGAGAGGCTTTTCTCCGGCACATCAACCAGCACCCACAATTGCGTGACATCTGTAATTAGAAACAACGGCGACGGCAGATCAGGCCTCACTTCTTGACCGGGGTTGATGCTGCGCTCGACCACCCTACCGGAAAGCGGTGAACGCAGAAGAAACTTGCCGTTCTCATGCCCCGATGCCTGTAAATTGCGCATCCGCTGCGATGCGCGTCTGCCCTCGGCCTGTGCCTGACGGTAATCTGCTTCGGCCGCCTCGAACTCTTTACGCGCAATGACTTCGTGCTCATGCAAATTTTTTGCCCGTTCGTAGGCAAGTCGCTGACGTGCTTCTTGACTGATCGCCTTGGAGAGCTCTGCTTCTGCAGTGGCAAGCTCAGGCGAATCGATCTCTGCCAGCGAGGCACCCCGCCGGATGTGATCACCAACTCCTGCGCGCAAGGCGAGCACGCGGCCAGCCAGCGGAGAGCTGATGCGGGCAGTCACATTCTCGTCGTAGACCACGCGTCCATTCACAGGGTCGGCCGCAGGCATGGCTTCGGCTGTGGCCGCCTCTGAGCGGATAGAGGTCAGCTGTGGTTCGCCAGGCTTGAAGCTGACAATACCGGGCTGATGAATTTCGGCGGCGATCTTGTCCAGCGTTGCCTCGTGCTGTGCAGCACGATACTGCACGAAGGTCACGATACCTGCAGCACTTACCGCGACAACGGTAAAGACCAGAAGCTTTGTTGCGGTTTTCATTGAGAGGAGTCCGAAAGTTCGGTGACGGCATCGGTGGTGGCGTCGGTAGTGGCGTTGGTAGCCGCCGTCCATGCGAACCACGCTTTACTCAGTTCAGCTTGCGCGGCCAGTGCATCGAGGCGAGTGATGCGCAGCGTGCGACGCGCATCCAGCACGTCCATGACACCCACTGCGCCATAACGGTATGCATACTCAGCTGCATTGGCCGCCTTTTCTGCTGCCGGCAAGAGTTCATCTCGGTTGCGTCTGACACGCTCAGCCGCAAAGGCCAACCCAGACCACGCGGTACTGATCTCGTTTTCTGCGAGTGCACGCGCGCGCAGGAGCGCCTGCTGCGAGGCTGTACGAGAAGCTTCTGCGGCGAGTATTTCGCCCTGAAAGTAGTAGCGTGTAAACAGGGGCACCTGCACCGACAATCCCAGGCTGTTACCGCTGCCACCATTCGGATCACCGGGCTGCGGAAAGTGTTCATACTGCATGC
Organism: Oxalobacteraceae bacterium; assembly: GCA_900299005.1. GTDB lineage: Bacteria > Pseudomonadota > Gammaproteobacteria > Burkholderiales > Burkholderiaceae_D > Pernthalerella. The sequence continues at coordinate 1,005 of OMID01000056.1, read as the reverse complement.
CGACCGTCACATCGCGGGTGCGTAGAGCGTGCGCCAAACGACTGCCGGCGTCGGCCACGCCGATACGCGCGATTGCAGCCCTCACATCCGGTCGGCGGGAAATGACTTCCTCCAGCGGGGTGCCGCTCAACGGCTGGGGGGGGTGCGGCTCGGGCCAGGCGTCGCTGGCTTCCAGTTGTTCGCCCTCTTCACTGATACCCAATACTCTGGCCAGTAAGCGACGCGCCAGCATCAACTCGCCCTCTGCCAAGGTCACATCATTCTGCGCGCGCAGCTGATCGACCCGGACACGCTCCACGTCGGCGCCCGCGATATCACCTGCACTTTTCCGGATTTGCGCCGCAGACAACATGGCCTCAAGCAAGCGCAGATGATCAAGAGCTGCGGCACGCTTGTCTTGGGCGAGCTTGAGATCGGTATAGGCTTGTGCGACGGACGCGCGCAGTTGACGGACAAGATCGCTGTAGTCTGAACGCACGGCGCGAACCTGCTGCTCTGCACCCTCGCGGCGCAACTCCCGCTTACCGCCACGCTCAATGAGTTGATCGATATGCAGCACGGTGTCGATCGGACGCTTCCACAGGCCACCCGCGCCACGGGTCGCAGTGCTAATACTGCTGGTGGAGACTGTCAGGCTCGGGTTAGGTGCTGCAGCCGCCATCTCGACACCGGCACGGGCGCTGCTGATGACGGTACGTGCGATTTGCAGGTCATGGTTGCGTTCGTGCGCGATATGCTGCGCCTGGCTCAGTGACAGGGGCCAGCTGCCATCGGCGGCGCCCAGCGTGGGGGTGCACCACAGAGCCAAAACAACTGCCAGTATCCCGATGGCCTTCACATGCCTCACCGCCAGTATCCCCAGACTCATCGCACAAGAGCATAGAGGGTAAGCACGCTAGCTGTCTGGCTCCTGAGCAGATACTGACACATCACTGACATCTGTCAGGCGCTGTGTACCAAGGTCAACATCAAAAAAAATCACCGGGCATGCCCGGTGATTTTTTT
>OMID01000055.1 GCA_900299005.1 Oxalobacteraceae bacterium | reverse complement strand
TGGAGCACTTCCGGCACGCCCATCACGCAGATTCATGTGTCGCGTCGCGGCAGTCTCGGAAGAACGCTCATCGAAGCCAGCGATTACGGATTACCCGCGCTGGGCTATGTGTGCCGCTACGGCGACGTGGTCGCGTCGCTGGATGATGCATTGCGTGACTCGGGCGTGAAGATGCTCCGTCCTGCCAAGGTCACTCACGTCAACGAAACCGATGCAGTGGTAGCGCTTCAGATGGACAACGGCGACAGGCTGCACGCGCAGTGGTTGATACAGGCCGAAGGCGGCGTGTACGGTCAACAGCAGCAGCGCTCGCGTCAGCACGACTACCAGCAGACAGCGATCATTGCGCAAGTACAGGCCGACGCCCCACCCCCCGGCCGGGCGTTCGAACGCTTTACCGCCGAGGGTCCTTTGGCGCTGCTGCCGCAGGACGATGCCTATTCCATGGTTTGGTGCGTGCGGCACGAAACAGCAGCGCATCTGCAGTCGCTGAAGGATGAAGATTTTCTGCAAGCATTGCAGCAGGCTTTCGGGCAGCGCGCCGGCAAGTTCACGCAAGTGGGACCACGTCATGCCTATGCGCTGGGATTAAACGCCACCGCAAACAGCACCCACCGCAGCATCGCCATCGGTAATGCTGCACAGACCCTGCATCCCGTCGCAGGACAAGGGCTGAATCTCGGCTTACGAGATGCGGCTGTGCTGGCTGCTCAGCTGGCCAAAGCGTCGTCTTCGCAATCGCTGGCAACGTTTGTGGACCTGCGCCGCCGCGATCGCAATACAACAACCCTGCTCACCGACCTGATGGCGCGTCTCTTTGCCAGCACACCGGACCGCACACTCACGCAAGGTCTGCTAGGCGTGACGCTGGGCTTGATTGATGTCTTGCCCGCTGCAAAACGCTTACTGGCTGAGCAGATGATGTACGGCGCGCGCTGAGATTACACCGCCATAAGCTCTCCAAAACAATCAAGCGGACCGAAGTCCGCTTGATTGTTGTACCCGTTGCCAGATGCTGTTTTTATGTATCACCGTCAGTGTCAGTACCTGTGTGGTGACTCAATCCACGGCCTTGACCATGTCTTCAATGACTTTCTTTGCATCGCCGAAGACCATCATGGTCTTGTCCATGTAGAAAAGTTCATTGTCGAGACCCGCATAGCCGGCTGCCATTGAACGTTTGTTCACGATAATTGTCTTGGCTTTGTACGCCTCGAGAATGGGCATGCCAGCGATGGGGGATTTCGGATCTTTCGCTGCCGGGTTCACGACATCATTAGCGCCCAGTACCAGCACAACATCGGCCTGACCGAATTCACTGTTGATGTCTTCCATCTCGAACACCTGGTCGTAGGGCACTTCGGCCTCAGCAAGCAGCACGTTCATGTGACCCGGCATACGGCCAGCCACTGGGTGAATCGCGTATTTCACGGTCACGCCTTTGTGCGACAGTTTTTCCGATAACTCCATCAGCGCATGCTGCGCGCGCGCAACGGCAAGGCCATAGCCGGGAACGATGATCACGGTCTCTGCATTACCCATCAGGAAAGCAGCATCATCAGCCGATCCGGATTTCACGTTGCGTTGCTGCTGCTCGCCACCGGCAGCGGCAGTTGCATCTCCACCGAACCCACCAAGAATCACGCTGAAGAACGAGCGGTTCATCGCCTTGCACATGATGTAGGAGAGGATGGCGCCGGACGAACCGACCAGCGAACCGGCGATGATCAGCATCGAGTTATTCAGCGAAAAGCCAATGCCTGCCGCAGCCCAGCCAGAATAGCTATTGAGCATCGATACCACAACGGGCATGTCAGCGCCACCGATCGGAATGATGATGAGCACACCTAGCACAAAGGCGATTGCTGTCATCACGATAAAAGGCGTCCATGCAGCCTCGACACCGGGAGCAACGACAAAACTCAGGCCCGCACCCACCATGACAATCGCCAGTGCCAGGTTCAGCAGGTGCTGGCCGGGGAATACGACCGGCGCACCCTGGAACAGGCGGAACTTGTATTTGCCCGCCAGCTTCCCAAATGCGATCACGGAGCCAGAGAAAGTGATCGCACCGACGAAGGTGCCGATGAAGAGCTCCAGACGATTACCCAAGGGTATGGGCTGGTCATGAGACGAGATTCCAAACGCCCATGGCTCGGACACGGCAGCGACAGCAATGCAGACTGCCGCCAGGCCAATGAGCGAGTGCATCGCGGCAACCAGCTCGGGCATCTTGGTCATTTCAACGCGCTTGGCCAGTACCGCGCCAATAGTGCCGCCAACGATCACGCCCAAGAGCAGTAGGCCGTAGCCCATGCCAGAAGGCGCCTCAGCCTTGAGCTTGACGATCAGTGCGATCGTGGTGAATGCGGCAATAGCCATGCCGGTCATGCCGAAGGCATTGCCCTGACGCGCAGTCGATGGGTGCGACAGGCCCTTGAGCGCCTGAATGAAACAGATCGACGCAAGCAGATACAGCAGAGTGACTAAATTCATGCTCATTATTAAGCCTCTTCTTTTTTGGCCTGAGCCTTGGGCTCTTTTTTCTTGAACATCTCCAGCATGCGCTGGGTAACGAGGAATCCACCAAACACATTCACGGCAGCCAGCGCCACGGCCAGCGTGCCCATGAACTGGCCGACCGGTCCTTCGGTGAGTGCCGCAGCGAGCATCGCACCCACAATAATGATGGCCGAGACGGCATTCGTGACGGCCATCAGCGGCGTATGAAGCGCCGGTGTCACGGTCCAGACCACGTGATAACCGACGTAGATCGCCAGCACAAAGATGATCAGGTTGATGATGGTATGACTGACTTCCATGATGTCCTCTTGGAGACGGTTGAGATCGCTTGCGCGATCCTTACTTCTTCAGGCCGGTGATCCGGTTTTTTTCATCGACAAAGACAACTTTCGGCTGGCACGTGCAGGCCTGCTCTTCGCTCATTGGCGCATAGGTGCAGATGATGAGCAGGTCCCCCAGATGCGCCAGACGGGCTGCGGCACCGTTGAGCGATATCTCGCCCGTGCCACGCTTGCCCCGAATCGCATAAGTGGAGAAGCGTTCGCCATTGTTGACGTTGTAGAGCTCTATTTTTTCAAACTCGCGGATGTCCGCCGCGTCCAGCAAATCTTCGTCAATGCCGCACGAGCCTTCGTAGTTCAGATCGCACTGAGTGACTGACGCGCGATGTATCTTCGCGCGCAGCATGATACGTTGCATGGGTACTCCTACTTGCGTAGCACTTCACCGCCACTGCACATCAAGGTGGCGGCCACAATCTCGTCGCTGCGATCGATGTTCAGCGCGCCCTCTTTGTCGATGATCAGCTTCAGGAAGTCCAGGACATTGCGCGCATACAGGGCCGATGCATCGGCCGCGACCAGCGCCGGGATGTTCGGTTCACCGATGAGCGTGACGCCATATTTGATGACAGTCTTGCCCAGCTCGGTCAGCGGACAGTTACCTCCCTGCTCAACCGCCATGTCCACGATCACCGAACCTGGCTTCATTGCCTTGACGGTGTCTTCGCTGATCAGCACCGGTGCCTTGCGTCCGGGGATCAGGGCGGTAGTAATGATGATGTCGGCCTGCTTGGCTCGCTCATGCACCAGCGCCGACTGGCGCTTCATCCATGCCTCCGGCATGGGACGGGCATACCCGCCAACGCCTTGCGCGATCTCGCGCTCTTCGTCGGTTTCGAAGGGCACGTCGATGAATTTCGCGCCCAGTGATTCCACCTGCTCCTTCACGGGGGGGCGCACGTCCGAGGCTTCGATCACCGCACCCATCCGCTTGGCTGTTGCGATTGCCTGCAAACCGGCGACACCCACCCCCATGATCAGCACGCGTGCCGCTTTGACGGTGCCAGCGGCAGTCATCAGCATCGGCATGAAGCGCTGATAAGCATTGGCGGCCAGCAGCACCGCTTTGTAACCCGCGATATTGGCCTGCGAAGACAACACATCAAGTGATTGGGCGCGCGTAATGCGCGGTGCGGCTTCCAGTGCGAACGCTGAGAGGCCAGCTGAAGCCATCGCCTGGATGTTGTCTGCATCAAAAGGGTTGAGCATGCCAACCAACACGCTGCCGGACTTCATGCTGGCACGCTCGTCGGCAGAAGGCGCTCTGACCTTTAGCACCATGTCCGAGCCGAACGCATCAGCGGCAGAAACGATCTGAGCGCCCGCTGCGGAAAATGCTTCATCGGTGAGGCTGGCGGACACGCCAGCGCCAGACTGGACCACCACGTGATGCTTTGCGGCGACGAGTTTTTTCACTGTCTCGGGTGTCGCGGCGACCCGCGTCTCACCCTGCCGCGTCTCGGCTGGAATGCCGATTTTCATGGGGGTTCTCCAAAAAAAATGAAGCCCGCATCTTACACGCAAATCAAAAAATCGAACAACCGTTCTATTTCTTCTGATTCGCGGCTCGAGGAAGCACTCGCCGGATGCAGGAAGTTATTGGTTTGAAACGATGCAGATCGGTTAACACGGGCGTGAATTCTGCCCGTGATTAATCGGCTTGCGGGAAGTTCACGATTGATATGCCCCAAATAGATTGAGTCGGGCAAGCCCATGACCGACTTCATCGTGCAGGTAAAATGCCGGGTCTTGCAAGGAAAACATGTCCGACCTCTGGAAACCCTCGGTGACTGTTGCTGCCATCATTGAACATGACGGCAGGTTTTTGCTCGTCGAAGAAGAGACCCGTGACGGCATCCGATTCAATCAGCCGGCCGGGCATCTGGACCCCGGCGAATCGCTGATCCACGCCGTCAGCCGTGAGGCACTTGAAGAAACGGCGTTTGAGTTCACGCCTGAAGCGCTGGTGGGTGTTTACCTCTCGCGCTACGTCTCGAGTCGTTCGACAGAGGAGGTTACATATTTGCGCTTTGCGTTCTCGGGCAAGCTGGGGGAACACCTTGATCGTCCGCTGGATGAAGGGATTCTTCGCACCGTCTGGATGACGCCCACGGAGGTGCTCGCCTGCCGGGAAAAACACCGCAGCCCCCTCGTACTTCAATGCATGGATGACTATTTGGGTGGCAAGCGCAGCCCGCTGTCACTCCTCTACACGCACCCCAGCGTAGCCGGGCAAAGCTATGCGTAAGAAAGTGGTCTTGGGCATGTCGGGTGGCGTGGATTCGTCGGTGGCGGCGTGGCTACTCAAGCAACAGGGATACGACGTCATTGGCCTGTTCATGAAGAACTGGGAGGATGATGACAACGACGAGTACTGCTCCACCCGTCAGGACTGGATCGACGCAGTCAGCGTTGCCGATGTCGTAGGCGTTGACATCGAAGCAGTGAACTTCGCTGCCGAGTACAAGGATCGTGTATTCGCCGAATTCCTGCGCGAGTACGAGGCGGGTCGCACCCCCAATCCTGACGTACTGTGCAATGCAGAGATTAAATTCAAGGCTTTCCTTGATCATGCGATGAGTCTGGGCGCTGACCTGATAGCAACCGGACACTATGCGCGTGTGCGAGAAATCAACGGCCGATTCGAACTTCTCAAGGCTCTTGATACCAGCAAAGACCAAAGTTATTTTCTGCACCGGCTTAGCCAGTCTCAACTGTCACGCACGCTTTTTCCGCTCGGCGAGCTGCACAAGACCGAGATACGCCGGCTTGCTGATGAACTCGGTCTTCCCACTGCGCGCAAAAAAGATTCGACAGGTATTTGTTTCATCGGTGAGCGCCCATTCAGAGATTTTCTCAACCGTTACCTGTCATTCCGGCCGGGCCCCATGATGACGCCCGAAGGCAAAGTGCTTGGGGAACATGTGGGCCTATCTTTCTACACGCTCGGCCAGCGCAAAGGCATCGGTTTGGGCGGCGTAAAAAAAACGGCCGCCAGTGATGGGCACCATGACGCCTGGTATGTCGCTCGCAAAGACGTCGCCAACAACATCTTGTACATCGTTCAGGGCCACGATCATCCATGGCTACTCTCTGATGTGCTTCATGCCGATCAGGTCAGCTGGATCGCCGGCGCCACGCCAGCAGAGGGGCCTTTATCCGCCAAAACTCGATACCGGCAGCCAGACATGCCCTGTCTTCATCGCTCCCTGGCCCAGAATCAGTTCAGCTTAAATTTTCAGCAATCACAGTGGGCGGTCACTCCTGGGCAAAGCGCTGTTTTGTATGATGGAGAGGTCTGTCTGGGCGGGGGAATCATCGCATCAAGCGAGCCCCTACCCCACTGAGCCCACCGCCTTGTCGGGCCAGGCAGCGCTGCGCCCGCGACAATTCCGCCCAGCCTGCGATGGAGAAATTAGCCCGCAGTGCACGAAACACTTGCCAAGCGACGCAGAATCGCCAATAATCTAAACAAGAATTGTTCTCATTCACAAAAAGACAGCAATTCGAGTCACCCCGACACCTCTTCAGATCGAGCGCCGCCATGATCGTATGCATCTGCCATAACGTATCTGACAAAGCCATAAGGCAAGCAATTGCCCTCGGCGCAGAATCGCTACAAGAGGTCCGCAGTCAGCTGAATGTGGGCAGCTGCTGTGGGAAGTGCCTGCCTTGCGCCAAGACAATCATCCGCGAATCCCTGGAGGACGCACCCCACAGCGCGATTGAAGTTCGTCGCGAGCCCATCACCGCCTGAGTCTCGCTGCCTGCGACACTTTCCATTCACGTAGCTTTTCGAGATCGCCGACTGCAAACCTGTTGGCGTCTGTGGTGCGTATTCAAGTAAATCGTTCGCACTTTGCGAATGATTCGCAATCATTAGGCATCGTGCGTGCCCTCATCCCTACTGCCCAAGGAGTCGAATGCCAAGGTAAGATTCGGCCTGTTCTGCAGATTTTCGACTTTGAATATTTGATATAGCGAGGGATTCATGAAAGGTGACGCAAACATCATCAAACTGCTCAATGATCAGCTGACCAATGAGCTTACCGCGATCAATCAGTACTTTCTGCATGCGAGGATGTACAAACACTGGGGACTGGAAAAGCTTGGCAAGAAAGAATATGACGAATCCATCGGTGAGATGAAGCATGCTGACATACTGATCGACCGTATCTTAATGCTGGAAGGTTTGCCCAATCTTCAGGCATTGCACAAGCTGATGATCGGGGAGAATACGCCGGAGATGCTGGATTGTGATCTGCAGCTAGAGAAGATCTCGCAGCAAACAGTCAAAGAGGGTATCGCTGCTTCCGAAGCGGCACGTGATTATGTATCACGCGAGATTTTCCAGACCATCCTGGATGACACCGAAGAACACATCGACTGGATAGAAACCCAGAAAGACCTGATCGACAAGATAGGCCTTCAGAATTATCTCCAGTCACAGATGGGCAACGACTGAGGAACATCCTGCCTTGTTGGGGGAGCCGCAGGATCGCACAGCGATGCTCGCACGTCACAAATCTGAGGTTAGCTTCAGCGCCTCACGAGCTGGTATGTCGAAGGCAGCACCGACGTGCGGCGAGACGCCCTCAACATTGCCCGTTCAAACCGGCAAGGTATCGCGGAAGGATTGACGATCAGAGAGTTTTTCGAGCAGACGAGCGAGCCCGGGGTGATCACCGCGCCAATCAAACTCAGGGAAACGAAAAGAGATCCATCCCAGCGCACATCCGACAGCGATGTCCGCCAGTGAGATATGCGTACCCACACAGTAGGCCGAATCGCCCAGCGCGGAGGCCATGGCCTTGATGCCCGAGCGTACTTTGCCATGCTGGCGAGAGACCCATTCATCACTGCGCTTTTCTTCAGGACGCAGCAGCGTTTCGAGTCGAATCAGAATGGCAGCATCCAGCACACCATCGGCTAACGCTTCCCAACACTTCACGCTTGCACGCTCACGTCCCGAGGCAGGAATCAGTTTGCCAACCGGTGACATGGTGTCGAGATATTCGACAATGACTCGCGAATCGAACATCGCACCACCGTCTTCCATGATCAGGCAAGGCACCTTCCCCAATGGATTAGCTTCGGAAATCGTGGAGTCAGGCGACCAGACATCTTCCAGCACGAATTCATACTCAAGTTTCTTCTCAGCCATAACAACACGAACTTTGCGCACATAAGGGCTAGCGAGAGATCCCAGCAGTTTCATAGTGATTCGGCAATGATTCGGGGACGCGGATTATAGCATTGGCAAATACCCGCGGAATGACAAGACTGCTGCATCCGGGAGATACTGGTTTGGCGGGTGGTAGAATCTCTTGCTAAATAATGAGTTCACCGCAGCACGCCTGCCCGTTAGCCATGTCGCTTTCCCCGCTCTCCGCACTTTCTCCCCTAGACGGCCGTTATGCCAGCAAAACGGTTGGTCTGCGTCCGATACTCTCCGAATCGGGTTTCATGCACCACCGCGTCAAAGTCGAGATCGCCTGGTTAATCACGCTGTCCGAGGCGGGCTTTGCGGAACTCAAACCATTCTCTGCGGAGGCGCGCTCACTACTCGAGACATTGGCCAGCGAATTCAGCGAAGCTGATGCAGAGCGCATCAAAGCTATCGAGGCTGTGACCAATCATGACGTGAAAGCTGTCGAGTACTGGATCAAGGAAAAAGTACAAGACCAACCCGAGCTGGTTGCGGCCTCGGAATTCATTCACTTTGCCTGCACATCCGAAGACATCAACAACACCTCGCATGGAATGATGCTCAAGGCTGCACGAGACGAGGTATTGCTGCCTGCGCTGGACAACATCATCATCAAACTGACCGATATCGCTCACGCCAATGCCAGTGTCCCGATGATGTCGCGCACGCACGGCCAGCCCGCGAGCCCGACGACCCTGGGCAAGGAGATGGCCAATGTCGTTGCACGTCTTAGGCGTGCGCGGCAACGTATCGCCGACGTTCAGATCCTCGGCAAAATGAACGGTGCCGTCGGTAACTACAATGCGCATCTCTCCGCTTATCCCAGTGTCGACTGGCAAGCCTTATCGCGCACCGTCGTCGAGGACCGTCTCGGACTGACTTTCAATCCCTACACCATTCAAATCGAGCCGCATGACTATATGGCTGAACTGTTCGACGCAGTTTCACGGACGAACACCATTCTGCTTGACCTGAATCGCGATATCTGGGGTTACATCTCGCTGGGATTTTTCAAGCAAAAAACCAAGGCCGGAGAGATTGGGTCATCGACCATGCCGCACAAAGTCAACCCGATTGATTTTGAAAATTCCGAAGGAAATCTGGGCATGGCCAATGCGGTGCTCAAGCACATGGCCGAGAAACTCCCGGTGTCGCGCTGGCAGCGTGATCTCACCGATTCCACTGTGTTGCGCAATATTGGTGTCGGTTTCGGCTACGCACTGCTTGCCTATGACAGCTGCCTGCGTGGCCTGAACAAGCTGGAAGTGAATCCGGCGCGCATGGCAGAGGATCTAGATGCTAATTGGGAAGTACTTGCCGAACCGGTGCAGACCGTGATGCGCCGCTATGGTATCCACAACCCCTATGAGCAGCTGAAGGAACTGACACGAGGAAAAGGCATCTCCAGAGATGCGCTCCGCGATTTTATTAATGGCTTGGCGATTCCTCAGGAAGCAAAAGACCGCTTGCTGGAGATGACGCCAGCTTCCTATGTGGGTCTGGCGGAGAAACTGGCCAAAGATATCTGACGCGCGCTTGAGTCACTCGGCTGTGCGGAGTTACTGCTCAAGACGCTGGCCCCCTTCACGAAACGCTAATGGGCAATGGGGAAAGTGACTCGCTTTCGGATCTTCGTGTTGAATCACGTTACCGTCGAAGCACAATGTCGCAAGTCTGCCAGTCGATCAGACAGACGAAGTGATGGCCATACGTACGACATGGTCGTCCCAGCGCAAGCTGGGACCCATCTCCACTCTAGCAGTGCCGCTCTCGTTGAAACGCTCGTAGTGCACAACGATGGATCCTGACCTTCGTCAGGATGACGACTTCTCCCGTCGTCCCAGCGAAAGCTGGGACCCATCCCCACGCTGGCAGTGCCGCTCTCATTGAAACGCCCGTAGTACACAACGATAGCTCCTGACAGTCGTCAGGATGACGGCTTCTCCCGTCGTCCCAGCGCAGGCTGGGACCCATCTCCACACTAGCAGTGC
>OMID01000054.1 GCA_900299005.1 Oxalobacteraceae bacterium | reverse complement strand
TAAAAGAATGAGCATCGCTGGACAGCAGGGTCGCTGCTCATCTTTTGAATCTTCTCAGACAATCTATCAAAACGAGCACCGCGAAACAGCGCGCTCGCTGCCAAGGCGGGGACGCCACAGACAGTACAGAGGTACGACAAGGCGTCCCCAACGCGGCCAGCGACATTTTGCTAGGGCCTCTTAGTGAAGGGCACAAACGTGATCGAGAATCGCCTTGGCTGGCGTGTTCACGTCGATATCGGTCCATCCCATCGTTCCCGGGGCAGAGGTTGATACGTCACCGGAAGCCATCTGATCTTTGTAATACGACGCCGAGAGGACCTGATACCGCGCTCCTTCGCAATCGTACTCCCTCAAGACACGAACTGAGCGGTCCCCTTCGATATCGGGTCTTTTATAGTCGATCAATTCAGTGACCGTTCTTTTGCCGCCGACAACCTGGATGCTTGAGGGATCGATGTAAAACACATTACCGCGTTTATGTTGGACAATCTTTACCCAGTCAGCCCATGCCGGGACTGGCAAGGACAGGATGCAGATCATAAGGAAGAGAGTTCTCATGGCGACGTATCAAATTTTTCCAAGACCGTGAGTTTTTTCCGGCAAATGCTCAGCTCTTTTGCATTTACAACGCCCGACACATAATCATAGCCACAGGCTTTGAGCAGATTTTTATAAATTGCATTGCCATCGGTGTCTCTTTTCAGAAGAATTTTGAGTGAGACATCAACAGTCTCATAACAAAGTAAGGCTTTATAGGGATGTCGTTTGATCTGCGCATAGCACTCGCTGGTTTCCGTGTCGGTCTTTCCAGAGCCCTGTGGATGCGCCGCCGCGTGTGACCCTGAGGATTCGGCAAAGGCTTTTCCAGCCAGACAAAATGGCAAACCGATAGCAAGACTGATCAGAAGCGCTGACACAATGTTCCCGCTGGTGTTACGGTCGCCTTGCCTTGTGTCTGTGTTGTCTGCGACACCCCCGCATTGACCGCGTCCGCACCAGCTGGCGATGCGCATTTTTTCAGAGCTTCTTGATAATTTTGCAGGCAAATCCAACTCCCCTCCGTGATGGGCGCGGATTATTGACGGCACTCAGCCAAGCATCGCGCGATCCTGAACCGCACCTCAACAGTGGCGCCCGCTGGGTAGATGGGCCAGCGCTGCACACCTTGGCACTTGGGCTAGCCGAAGGTCAGCTGAACATGTCCGGTTGGGTCGCCTCGAGCTGTTCCCAAATCGGCTGAAAGTGCAACCAGCCAATATACTCACTGCCCACATGCTCGCGGCTGTAGACAGCACGATCGTGTGGCACCAACGAGGGTTTTTGCCCGGCAGCTTCCACCATGAGCTGCTGTTTGCAGCAGCGCTCAAGCGCAATGAACCAGAAGGCGGCGGCCTCGATGCTGTGCCGGCTGACAGTCAGCAAACCGTGATTCTGATGAATAGCAGCGCGCACGCCCTTGAAATGCGGCGCAACGCTCATGCCTGCCTTGGTTTCCACTGCAACCTGCCCGGCCTCGTCTTTGATCACCACATGATCGTCGTAGAAAGCACAGGCATCCTGGCTGATAGGGTCCAGCGGCCTGCCCAGTGAAGCGAAAGCAGTACCGTATTCTGTGTGGGCATGACACATTGCCACAATGTCCGGGTGTTCCTCGTGCACTGCTGCATGCAGCACATAACCAGCGCGATTAATCGCATACTTACCCTCCACGACTGTACCCGTATGATCTGCGAGGATCAGATTGGAGAGCTTCACCCGCGAGAAATGGACGCACATTGGATTTGTCCAGTACAGGTGAGGATACTCAGGATCGCGTACAGTCAGATGTCCTGCAAACCCGTAATCGAGACCAAACAAGGCAAACGCGCGGCAGGCTGCGACCAGGCGTTGTTTAAGGTACTGGCGGTGTTCCTCGTGCGAACGAAACTCAGGAATGCTTGGAAATATCCGACCCTCTTGCTCTGGCTGATAGATCGACACGCGATCTGGCGATAAAAGTTGTTTTTCCAGTTGACCGGGAAGCGAGTTCATGGATGACCTTTATTTTAGATAGGTGGTTAGGGGTTAATTATTTTTATTTTCTGCAGCGCTTGGTATTTGATTTTTTCGTGCAGCCCATACGGTCGCGCCGTGTTCACCATAAACCTCGGCATGGCGGATACCAGCGAAGACATGATACGTATCTCCTGGGTTGAGCCTGCGCGTTGGCTCGCCCTCAATTTGCAAATCTACTATGCCGCTCACGACAATCCCGTTGGCCTCAAAAGGATGGGCATGTTCCTCAAGACGGGTATTGGGGGCCCACACGCGCTCGATTACCTCCTCGTAACCTGCCGCCAGCATAAGGGCCTGAAATTGACCAAATGTTAACTCCATTTTACAGCCTTCGTCCTCACGCTCGTTTCCCGTATCGTGTAATTGTTGGCGCGATTTGTCCAGAAAAATGAGCAGTCACTATCGCAAAGTCTATTATATAAACGAACGGCCGCCAGAGAATAGGCTTGCGGGGTATCATCCGAAAAAAGCGGGTGCAAAAGCAGAAAGTGATTCCGGGCTCAAGTTGAGCGCTCATTAAAAGCCACCAAGGCAAGGTAAAACAGCGTGTCTCTACTTCTTCGCATGTGCACAAGCACACCTCTGATCAGCGTTGTCCTCCTGCTGACAGCAACGACCAGCTATGCGCGCGAACCTCTACCACTCTTTGATGCGCACATACATTTCAGCGCCGGCGCAACCTCCATGTATACGCCCGCCGCTGCGATGCAGATTCTTGACGCTGCAGGCATACGAACGGCCCTGCTGTCGAGCACGCCAAACGACGGTACGCTGGCTTTGCACACAGCGTATCCGGATCGATTCATTCCCTTTCTCCGTCCTTACCGAAAAACTCGCGATCTGGCAACCTGGGGAGAGGAACGACGTAGCTGGTACAAAGATCCTCAGACTATTCCCTTTCTCCAGCAAGAACTCAAACGCGGAATTTTTCGCGGCATTGGAGAGTTTCATGTCGATGGTCATGAGGTCGACACGCCCGTGATGCGGGATCTTGTGAAGCTCGCAAAAGATCATGGTCTCTGGCTGATGGCGCATTCCGATGCGGATGCAATCGAAAAGTTGTTTGCCTACGATCCGCATGCGAAAATACTCTGGGCGCATACCGGCATGGGGGAGGATGCAGGGCGCGTCACTGAGCTGCTTGCACGCTACCCGCAGCTGTATGGCGAGCTTTCTTACCGATCAGGCGTGAGCAACGGACTATCGGTCGAATGGCGAGAATTACTGTTGCGCTACCCAGACCGCTTTGTGTACGGTTCAGATACTTGGGTACCCTCGCGGTGGTCAGAAGTGAAAGCGCTGACCTCGGAGGCCCGGAGTTGGCTGTCGGACTTGCCGACCGGCGTTGCAGAAAATATCGCTTATCGAAACGCCGAGCGTTTGTTTGGCACGCCAAGGCGCAAACCATAGGAATATTGAAAAAGGCAATTCATCTTCTGTTAGTCTTTGCTTTCCTGAAGAATAAATATAATAAAAGGAGACAATTCTCATGCTTCTCAAAGACAGAGTTGCCGTCATCAC
>OMID01000053.1 GCA_900299005.1 Oxalobacteraceae bacterium | reverse complement strand
TTCGGACCACGATGCCGCGTGGGTCAGTGACATGTGCAGGCTTGGCGAAGTTGGTAGGCGCAGTGATCTGCTGGACCGCGCTTGCTTTGGCAGCGTCAGCGATGGTTAGCCCACTCCCCGTGCCAGCCTGCCCTTGGTCGGCAGTGGCCTGCGCCTGGAGCGGTAGCAGACCGACAGGTGCAACCGCCACGCCACGAGAAGCGCCTTGACTGCCACGGCGGCACTCCTGGGCAGGGCCGGTCAAGGGTAGCGCTGCTGATTCGAGCATCAGCGCGTGCACGGCGGGGGCGTCCCATGCCTCTGCTGCGACGATTTTTGTCACGACCGCTGAGAACATGATCAGCATTACCTTTGACTGCGAATGCACGGGGCTTCTCCTACATCAAATGAGCTTTTTCGGTTAACACCCGTGATGCGCATCGCTCAAGACAGGTGCTGCCAGAAGCGCAGTGGCCAGTGTGACAGGCGCCTCGCGCCGGGTTTTGGCTGAGATCAAGGCCGCCTGCGAGTGGTACAGATGGGTTCGTGTTAGAGAAGTCGGATTGGCTCGTTCGGGTAGAGTCTGCGTGGTAAAATTTCGGGTTTACACACCCGCGGTTGTTGTCTGCTGACGCGCACTGCGTCAGGCGGCAATTTGCGGGTTTCGCGGCAAGCCAATGGGTTCATCCATCCGCCCATCTAGGCGCCAGCGGCTTTCTCAGCATTCTTCAATTTACAAGCCTGCCAATGGATCAGTTCGCCAAAGAGACCATCCCGATTTCCCTCGAAGAGGAGATGCGCAAGAGCTACCTCGATTACGCCATGAGTGTGATCGTTGGCCGTGCGCTCCCGGATGTCAGGGACGGTCTGAAGCCGGTGCACCGTCGAGTGCTGTTTGCCATGCACGAGACTAACAACGTCTGGAACCGTCCTTACGTGAAATGTGCGCGTGTGGTTGGCGAGGTGATGGGCAAGTACCACCCGCACGGTGATCAGGCCATCTACGACACACTCGTGCGGATGGCACAAGATTTTTCTCTGCGCTACACACTCGTTGATGGTCAGGGTAATTTCGGTTCGATTGATGGCGACAATGCCGCTGCAATGCGCTACACCGAGTGCCGGTTGGACAAAATTGCCAGCGAGCTGCTAGCCGATATCGACAAAGAGACCGTCGATTTCGTGCCCAATTATGACGGCAAGGAAAAAGAGCCGTCGGTGCTTCCGACCCGTATTCCCAATCTGCTGATCAATGGCTCGTCAGGCATTGCGGTCGGCATGGCGACCAACATACCGCCCCACAACATTACCGAAGTAATTAACGGTGCGCTGCATGTACTCAAGAATGCGCAGTGCACCATAGACGAGCTGATCGAGATTATCCCCGCGCCGGATTTCCCTACCGCCGGCATCATCTATGGGGTGGCCGGTGTACGCGATGGATATCGCACTGGCCGCGGCCGGATCGTCATGCGTGCACGTACGCATTTTGAAGATATTCGCGATGGCCGCTCAGCGATCATCGTTGACGAACTGCCTTATCAGGTGAATAAAAAATCGCTGCTCGAGCGTATTGCCGAGCTGGTGCGAGACAAGAAGCTCGACGGCATCTCGGACATCCGGGATGAGACAGACAAATCTGGTATGCGCGTCGTGATCGAACTAAAACGCGGCGAGGTTGCCGACGTCGTGCTCAATAATCTGTACAAGCAGACTCAGCTGCAGGACACCTTCGGCATGAACATGGTGGCCCTCGTTGACGGGCAGCCCAAGCTACTGAACCTCAAGCAAATGCTCGAGTGCTTCCTGTCACATCGTCGCGAGGTAGTCACTAGGCGTACCGTGTTCGAGCTGCGCAAGGCACGCGAGCGTGGTCATGTGCTGGAAGGTCTGGCAGTGGCCCTGGCAAATATTGATGATTTCATCGCGATCATCAAAGCAGCGCCAACGCCGCCGGTTGCAAAAGCCGAGTTGATGGCGCGCGCATGGGATTCTTCGCTGGTGCGCGAGATGCTGGCCCGCACGGGTGCGAACAATCCGGGCGGTGTCGACGCTTTCCGCCCCGAGAATTTGCCGCGCCACTACGGGATGCAATCCGATGGCTTGTACAGGCTCTCGGATGATCAGGCGCAGGAAATCCTGCAGATGCGGCTGCAGCGTCTGACCGGTCTTGAGCAGGACAAAATAGTCAACGAGTATAAGGAAGTGATGGAGCAGATTGCCGACCTGCTCGATATTCTTGCCCGACCTGAGCGCGTCACATCGATTATTGGCGATGAGCTGATCGCTGCGCGCAATGAATATGGCGAGGGTAACAAAGACAAGCGTCGCTCTACCATCGAGATTAATGCGCAAGATCTCGGCACTGAAGATCTGATCGCACCGCAAGACATGGTGGTGACTCTGTCGCACTCCGGGTACATGAAATCGCAGCCAGTATCCGAATATCGTGCGCAAAAACGTGGTGGGCGTGGCAAGCAAGCTGCCGCAACCAAGGAAGACGACTGGATCGAGCAGCTTTTTATTGCGAACACGCATGACTACATGCTGTGTTTTTCCAATCGCGGTCGCATGTACTGGCTGAAGGTCTGGGAGGTGCCGCAGGGTTCTCGTACCTCGCGTGGCAAGCCCATCGTCAACATGTTCCCATTGCTCGATGGCGAGAAGATCACCGTGGTGCTGCCGCTGTTTGGTGCCAATAGTCAGTTCCCAGAAGATCGCTACGTATTCATGGCGACTGCCAATGGCGTGGTTAAGAAGACCTCGCTGTCGGATTTCAGCAATCCGCGCAAAGCGGGCATTATTGCCTGCGATCTGGACGATGGCGATTTCCTGATCGGTGCCGCATTGACGGATGGTGGCAACGACGTGATGCTGTTTTCCGATGCCGGAAAGGCTGTGCGTTTCGATGAGAATGACGTTCGGCCGATGGGACGCACCGCGCGCGGCGTGCGCGGCATGAATCTCGAAGAAGGGCAGCTAGTGATCGCCATGCTGGTCGCGCAGAACGAGCAGCAATCGGTACTGACTGCGACTGAAAACGGTTTTGGCAAGCGCACGCCTATCACCGAGTACACCCGCCATGGCCGTGGCACCAAGGGCATGATTGCTATCCAGACCAGCGAGCGCAATGGCAGGGTGGTGGCTGCGACTCTCGTTGAGCCCTCTGATGAAATCATGATGATCACCACGGGCGGCGTACTGATTCGTACCCGCGTGGCAGAGATTCGCGAGATGGGGCGCGCAACGCAGGGTGTGACCCTGATTGCTGTTGAAAATGGCACCAAGCTGTCTGGACTGCAGCGTATTGCCGAAAGTGATGCTGAAGAAGACAATGGTGCGGAAGAGCGCGAAGGCGACGCCGGCTGAGGGCGGCACAGCGGCATTGGATGCCTTGACCGTCTCCCCATAAAAAAGAACAAAGGCAACCAGCCATGAGTGATGACAAGCTCAAGCCCTTGCGGGAACAGATCGACGCCATCGACGCGCAACTGCTCAAGCTCCTCAATGAGCGCGCCAAAGTGGCACAAGAAGTTGGTCATGTGAAGGCTGCGACCAATGCGCCGGTATTCCGCCCGGAGCGCGAGGCTCAGGTGCTGGCGCGCGTCGCCGAGAATAACCCCGGCCCGCTGCAATCCTCCGATCTACAATCCATCTTCCGAGAAGTAATGTCTGCGTGTCGGGCATTGGAAAACCGCTCGACCATTGCTTTTCTAGGTCCCTTGGGCACTTACAGTGAGCAGGCCGTTTGGAAGCAGTTTGGCCAGGCGGTCGATGAGCTGCCCTGCATCTCCATTGATGAAGTATTTCGCTCGGTTGAGGCGGGGACTGCAGAGTTCGGTGTTGTGCCTGTCGAAAACTCTACCGAAGGCACGATCAATCGCACGTTAGATTTACTGATGCAGACCACACTTTCCATCAGCGGTGAAGTCGCGTTGCCTGTGCATCACAGCTTGATGACACGCACCGGCGATATGAACGATGTCCAACGCATCTGCGCTCATTCGCAAGCGCTGGCCCAGTGCCAGATATGGTTGAACGATCATTATCCCGACATTCCGCGACAGGCCGTGGCATCGAATGGCGAAGCGGCGAAAATGGCGGCAGACGACGCCAGGGTCGCGGCGATCGCCGGCGAAATGGCCGCAAAGCGGTATGGCTTGTCTATCGTTCATGCGCACATTCAGGATGATCCTCACAATCGCACGCGCTTTTTTGTGATTGGCAAACTGATCTCAGGTCCTTCGGGGCGAGACCAGACTTCACTGGTGCTGTCCGTGCCAAACAAGGCAGGCGCCGTGTACGAGCTCCTTGCCCCGCTTGCAAAACATGGGGTGTCGATGACCCGTTTCGAATCACGACCGGCACGCACGGGTCGCTGGGATTATTATTTTTACGTTGATCTGGAAGGACATGCCAACGATCCCAAAGTTGCACTGGCGCTGGGCGAACTGCAGTCGCAAGCGGCTTTCTTCAAGCTGCTGGGATCTTATCCGCACGCTTCCTGATCATCATTCACGTCGGATTACGTCACTATGAATTTCGGCCCTGATTATGTTCGCGCGATCGCTCCCTACCAAGGTGGCAAGCCTATTTCTGAAGTTGCTCGGGAGTTCGGCCTTGATGAGGCCACGATCGTGAAGCTGGCATCGAATGAGAACCCGCTGGGTCTCCCGGATTCTGCGAGGCAGGCAATGATGACTGCGTTGACTGAACTGGCGCGTTATCCTGACTCGAATGGTTTCGATCTTAAAGGCGCGATCAGCAAGAAGTTTGGTGTACCGACCGACTGGATCACGCTTGGCAATGGTAGTAACGATATTCTCGAGTTGGCCGCGCGCTCGCTGGTTACGGCAGGACAATCGGTGGTGTACGCAGAGTACTCGTTTGCCGTATATCCGTTGGCTACCCAGGCAGTTGGAGCTCGCCATATTGTCGTACCCGCAAAAAATTTCGGACATGATCTTCAGGCAATGCGCGCTGCCATCACAGCCGAGACTCGGCTTGTATTCGTCGCCAACCCGAATAATCCGACCGGGAGCTTCATCAAGGGCGAGGATATCCATGCATTCATCGCATCGGTGCCAGAATCGGTGGTTGTTGTGCTCGATGAAGCCTACACTGAATACCTCTCAGCGGCACACCGATATGATTCACTTTGCTGGGTAAGCGAATTTCCTAACCTGATCGTCTCGCGCAGTTTTTCCAAGGCCTATGGTTTGGCAGGTCTGCGCGTGGGCTTTGGTATCGCGCAGCCCGGATTAACCGACTTGATGAATCGTCTGCGTCAGCCCTTCAATGTGAATTCGCTCGCACAGGCAGCCGCTATTGCCGCGTTAAATGATGAAACCTATCTGGAAAAAAGTGCGGTCCTCAATGCGGAGGGCTATCAGCAGCTGACTGCAGCCTTCGATCAGATGGGTATCGAGTACCTGCCCTCGTTCGGCAATTTTGTGCTCTTCCGAGCAGGTACGGAAGACGGTGCTGGTGCACGCGTGAATGTGGCGCTGCTAAAAAAAGGAATCATCGTGCGTCCGGTCGGCAATTACGGTTTGCCGCAGTGG
The DNA here is from genome assembly GCA_900299005.1 of Oxalobacteraceae bacterium. GTDB lineage: Bacteria > Pseudomonadota > Gammaproteobacteria > Burkholderiales > Burkholderiaceae_D > Pernthalerella. The sequence goes on along the minus strand of OMID01000053.1, from coordinate 25,701 downwards.
TTGCGGGTCTCGATTGGCCTGCCAGACGAGAATGCAGCCTTCCTGACTGCGCTCAAGCTCGTGCTGTCCTGATTGGTCTTTGTTCTTCTCTTTCACAGTCTGATGTCATTTAAGAAAATCGCTGTCTTTGGTGTCGGACTGATCGGAGGGTCGTTTGCGCTCGCCCTGAAGCGGCAGTCGGCCTGTGCTGAGGTTGTCGGTGTTGGTCGCCGCCGCGAAACGCTGGAGCAAGCGCAGCGTCTGGGTCTGATCGATCGCATTGCAGCTGACATCGCCGACGCGGTCAATGGTGCTGATCTCATTCTGGTTGCGGCGCCAGTGGCACAAACTGGCGCATTGCTCGATGCGATTTCCCCTTACCTGCAGCCAGGCACCGTCATAACTGACGCCGGCAGCACGAAGAGCGATGTTGTGGCGGCGGCGAGGGCTGCGTTGGGCGACAAGATTGCGCAATTCGTACCCGGTCATCCCATTGCAGGTCGTGAGCAGAGCGGCCCCGAAGCGGCACTTGCGGATTTGTACGTTGGCAAAAAGGTGGTTCTCACACCCTTACCAGAGAATCCTCCCCTGCTGGTGGAAAAAGTCGCTTCTGCATGGAGGCAGTGCGGCGCGCTGATTCAACAGCTCACGGCGCAGGAGCATGATGCCGTGTTTGCTGCAGTGAGCCACTTACCACATTTGCTAGCCTACGCGCTGGTCGATGACATTGCGGCGCGTCCCGATGCGGACCGTTTGTTTCAGTATGCTGCCAGCGGTTTCCGGGATTTCACCCGCATTGCGGGCTCATCACCGGAAATGTGGCGCGACATTGCATTAGCCAACCGGCGGGCATTACTTGCCGAGCTTGATGCCTATCTCGTGCAGGTGACCCAGCTGCGTAATTTTCTCGATAAGAACAATGGCGTGGCACTTGAAGCACTGTTTGGTCGCGCACAGCACGCACGGCAGGCATGGATAACCGCGATAGAATCTGCCGAGCAGCAGCGGCCTTATGAGCAAGGTGGAGACTGAATGAAGCATTATCCGCATCATCTCGATCTGAAGCCCGCCTTGGCTGCACGAGGCCATGTGCGCTTGCCTGGCTCAAAAAGTATCTCCAATCGCACACTGCTGTTGGCCGCTCTGGCGCGTGGCACGAGCGAGATCAAATCCTTGCTCGCCTCGGACGATACCCATGTGATGCTGATGGCGTTGCAAAAGCTCGGCGTCCGCTGGCATCAGCACGGCGACAGCCAGGATTACGCGGTTGAGGGCGCGGGTGGTGCTTTCCCGGTCCATTCTGCCGATCTCTTCATGGGTAATGCGGGCACGGCGATACGTCCGCTTACAGCCGCACTGGCGGTCATGGGAGGGGATTACACGGTCCACGGGGTATCGCGCATGCATGAGCGACCTATCGGTGATCTGGTTGATGCGCTCAATGAGGTGGGGGCGCGTATTGATTACACTGGCAATCCCGGTTATCCGCCGTTGCACATCCAACGTGGTCGCGTGGGTCCGGAGCGTATGCAGGTGCGAGGAAATGTGTCCAGCCAGTTCCTCACTGCCTTGCTAATGGCATCGCCACTGATCGCACGTGACAAAGCACTGACCATCGAGGTTATTGGTGAATTGATTTCCAAGCCGTACGTCGAAATCACGCTCAATCTCATGGAGCGTTTCGGCGTTGCTGTGCATCGGGGTGGGTGGACATCGTTCACGGTGCCTGCAGGACAGCATTACCGGAGTCCTGGGGATATTCATGTGGAGGGTGACGCATCATCAGCCTCGTATTTTCTTGCGGCCGGTGCGATTGCGGGTGGTCCGGTTCGCGTTGAGGGTGTAGGCCGATCCAGCATTCAGGGAGACGTGCGTTTCGTTGACGCGCTCGAGCAGATGGGCGCGACGATTACCATGGGAGATAACTGGATTGAGGCCAGCGCGAATGGCGTGCTCAAAGCCATCGATGCCGACTTCAACCATATTCCCGATGCCGCGATGACGATCGCCGTTACTGCTCTGTATGCGGATGGCGCGAGCACGCTGCGTAATATCGCCAGCTGGCGGGTGAAAGAAACCGATCGTCTGACGGCGATGGCAACCGAGTTGCGCAAGCTGGGGGCGATGGTGGAAGAGGGCGCCGACTACTTGCGCGTGACGCCGCCGATCGCGCTTAATCCGGCAGCGATCGACACCTATGATGATCACCGGATGGCGATGTGCTTCTCTTTGGCGTCACTCAAGGGCGTGGCACGTAACGGCACCTCGGTGCGCATCAATGACCCCAAATGTGTCGCCAAGACATTCCCTGAGTATTTCGAAGCCCTCGCCGGCATCCTTCAAGGCGGCTGACAGGCCATGCGCTCTGTTCCCGTTATCACCATCGACGGCCCGACGGCGTCGGGCAAAGGTACGGTCGCCAGCCGTGTGGCCGCGCACCTGGGTTTTGCGCTGCTGGATTCAGGGGCCTTATACCGACTGACCGCCCTCTCGGCGCTGGAGGCCGGGGTCGATTTAGGCAATGAAGCGGCGCTGGCCGAGCTGGCCGGGAGACTCGATGTCAGGTTCGAAGGTGAGCGCGTACTTCTGTCGGGTCGGGAGGTCTCTAGGGACATTCGCGTAGAAACCGTGGGGCTGGCGGCCTCGAAGATCGCCACATTTCCAGCCGTCAGGGAGGCTTTGGTGGTTTTGCAGCAGGGTTTCCGCCGCGCGCCAGGCCTGGTGGCCGACGGTCGCGACATGGGCACCGTGATCTTTCCGGATGCGCCGCTCAAGGTTTTCCTCACCGCAAGCGTCGAGGCACGGGCTGCAAGACGCTATAAGCAATTGATTGAAAAAGGTTTTCCTGCTAACATGGACGACCTTTTGCGGGATTTGCGGGAGCGGGACGCACGCGATACACAGCGCGCTGTTGCCCCACTGAAGCCCGCTGAAGGCGCGCACTTGCTGGATACCTCCAACATGGGCATCGAGCCAGCCGTGAAGCAGGTTCTGGAGTGGTATCAATCCCTTTCCGCCCGCTAAGCGCAGCGAAGCACTACCTAGCAGTACCGCACTACCCGGTGCCCCACGAGGCGCAAAGCCACATTGGGGTGTTGAGCAACCTGACCCAGTCACGGCAATTCCGCAGTGATTGGCTAACTTCTCTCACTTATGTCTACAGCTACTCAATCCCACGCACCCGCCGGCATGGAAAGCTTTGCCGCTCTTTTTGAAGAATCTCTGTCGCGCCACGACATGCGTTCGGGTGAGGTCATTTCGGCGGAAGTTGTTCGCCTGGACCACAACTTTGTGATCGTTAACGCCGGGCTGAAATCCGAAGCGTTTATTCCGATCGATGAATTCAAGAACGACAACGGCGAACTGGAAGTCAACATCGGTGATTTCGTCTCCGTTGCCATCGAGTCTCTAGAAAACGGATTCGGCGATACCATTCTCTCGCGCGACAAGGCCAAGCGTCTGGCGTCGTGGCTTTCGCTCGAGAAAGCGATGGAGTCTGGCGACCTTGTGACCGGCACTGTGTCGGGCAAGGTCAAGGGCGGCCTGACCGTCCTCACCAATGGTATTCGTGCCTTCCTGCCAGGTTCACTGGTCGATACCCGTCCTGTGAAGGACACCACCCCTTATGAGGGCAAGACCCTCGAGTTCAAAGTCATCAAGCTCGATCGCAAACGCAATAACGTTGTCTTGTCGCGTCGTGCCGTTATTGAGGCTTCGATGGGCGAAGAGCGCGCCAAGCTGATGGAAACCCTGAAAGAAGGCACCATCGTCACCGGCGTCGTCAAAAATATCACTGATTACGGTGCATTCGTTGATCTCGGCGGCATCGATGGTCTGCTGCATATCACCGATCTGGCATGGCGTCGTGTGCGTCATCCTTCCGAGGTGCTGTCCGTCGGCCAGGAAATCACAGCCAAAGTCCTCAAGTACGACCAGGAAAAGAATCGCGTCTCGCTTGGTGTCAAGCAGCTTGGCGACGATCCTTGGACTGGCCTCTCGCGTCGCTACCCGCAGGGCACCCGCTTGTTCGGCAAGGTCACCAACCTGACTGACTACGGTGCGTTCGTCGAGGTCGAGCAAGGCATCGAGGGCCTGGTTCATGTATCCGAAATGGACTGGACCAACAAGAACGTTGCACCTTCCAAGGTCGTCCAGCTGGGCGATGAAGTCGAGGTTATGGTGCTCGAGATCGACGAAGAGCGTCGCCGCATCTCGCTTGGCATGAAGCAGTGCAAGGCCAATCCTTGGGACGATTTCGCCATGTCGCACAAGAAGGGCGACAAAGTCTCGGGCGCAATCAAGTCGATCACCGATTTCGGTGTGTTCATCGGTCTGCCGGGTAACATCGATGGCTTGGTTCACCTCTCCGACCTGTCCTGGACTGAAGCGGGTGAAGAGGCCGTGCGCAAATTCAAGAAGGGCGACGAGCTCGAAGCGGTCGTTCTGGCAATTGATGTCGAGCGTGAGCGTGTCTCGCTGGGCGTCAAGCAGCTTGAGGGTGACCCGTTCAACAATTACTGCGCCATGAATGACAAGGGTGCGCTGGTTCACGGTACCGTGAAATCGGTTGAGGCCAAAGGTGCAGTGATTCAGTTGTCCGATGAAGTCGAAGGCTATTTGCGTGCTTCCGAAATCTCTCGGGATCGCGTCGAGGATGCCGGTACCCACCTGAAAGAGGGCGACAAGCTCGAAGCCATGATCATCAATATTGATCGCAAGGCGCGCAGTATTCAGCTGTCGATCAAGGCAAAAGACAATGCAGAAACTCAGGAAGCCATGCACAAGATGTCCAGCGATTCCGCGGCATCATCGGGCACGACGAGCTTGGGAGCGCTGCTGAAAGCCAAGCTAGACAACAAGAGCTAATCGGAGTCTCTCTGATGACGAAATCGGAGCTGATCGCCCGCCTGGCAGAGCGATATCCGCAACTGGTTGCCAAGGATGCGGATTTCGCCGTCAAGACCTTGCTCGATGCAATGACCGATGCGCTGTCCGCCGGACAGCGCATCGAGATCCGGGGTTTCGGTAGCTTTGCGCTGAACAGCCGACCGCCTCGGATAGGGCGTAATCCCAAGTCCGGCGACACGGTGATGGTTCCCGAGAAGCGGGTGCCTCACTTCAAGCCCGGCAAGGAACTACGCGAGCGGGTCGATGCCATGGTCGGACAGCCCATTCTGGATGACTGAGTATTGCATCACTTGAGCGATGCTGGAGCACAAGCAAGCGCATCTCACCCAACGGCACCTCCGGGTGCCGTTTTTTTTGCTGCATGATCCCGTTGCCGTCCGGGCGGGAGTCTTGTCCTTTTCGCGTACAATCCGCTCAATTCCGCTGTGTCATGTTCCGGGGGTATTCTTCCGATGAAGCTGATCTTCCGTCTGCTCGCGCTGGTACTGTTCATCGTTTTCTTTGACTTCGCACTCAAGAACACCGACGAAGTCGTGCTGCATTTCTTTTGGGGTAGTCAGGCGCGCTCGCCGATAATTTTGTTATTGCTGGCTTTCTTCGTGGTCGGCGTCGCGCTGGGTGTGCTTGCCATGATGGGTACGGTACTGCGCTACCGCGGTGAGTTGACAAGAATGAAAAAAGAAGCTGAACAAAAAAAAGCGGATGCACAGACGCGTGCCCGACAGCGAGAGCAGCCTCCTCCTCCGGAGGGTATCATTGAACAAGTCGGGCTTTGATTCTTCGAGAAGTCTGATCCAAGAGAACTGAATCGATTTTTATGGAATTCGAAACCTGGTGGCTGCTGGGCATACCGTTTTTCTTCGGGCTGGGATGGATTGCGGCACGTATCGATATTCGTCATGTAATCGCCGAATCGCGCAGTCTTCCGCGCAGCTACTACAAAGGACTCAACGCGCTGCTCGATGAAGATCCAGACAAGGCTATCGATATCTTTGTCGATATTGCTCGACTCGATCCTGAAACAGCCGAACTCCATTTTGCACTCGGCAATCTGTTCCGTCGACGCGGTGATATCGAGCGCGCTGTTCGTGTCCATCAGAATCTGCTCGCACGCCCTGATCTTTCCCCGGAGGTCGCGAGCAAGGCTCGCTATGAATTAGGCCAGGATTATCTGAAGGCGGGTCTCCTTGACCGCGCCGAAGAAACGTTTCATCAACTCGCGGCCAGTCAGTACGCTGCTCAAGCCAGCCGTGCGCTCTTGGAAATCTATCAGCGAGAGAAAGAATGGAAGCGCGCTATTGATGCGGCGCTCGCACTGCAAGTTTCAGGAGCGGGTGCTTATCAGAAAGAGATTGCGCAATTTCACTGCGAACTCGCCCAGGATGAACTGGTGCATGTGAACCCACAGGCTGCCTTGCAGACTCTGGAAAAGGCATTGTCCTTTGACCGAAACAATGTACGCACGATGATGCTGACGGGTGATGCTCTGATGGCTACCGGTGATATTGAGGGCGCACTGCGTGCGTGGCGGCGTGTCGAGCAGCAGAGCAGTCCGCATGTGGCACTGGTTGCTCAACGGTTGATGGATGGTTACCGTGCAGTCGATCGTGTGCGCGAAGGTGTGAATCTGCTCAAGACTTATCTTGCCGAAGCGCCTTCTGTCGATCTGCTGGAAGTAGTTTTTAAGGCCGTTCTGGAACTCGATGGTCCTGACAGCGCGAACCAGCTTGTCGCTGACGAACTCAGAAGAACGCCGACATTGCTGGGCCTGGACAAACTCATTGAGGCACGGCTGATGTACGCTCCCCCTGAGGGTCGCGCCGAACTATCCTTGGTCAAGGGTCTTGTGGGGGGCTATGCGCAGAAACTTGCTCGGTATCGTTGCAGCCATTGTGGCTTCAAGGCCAAACAGTTTTATTGGCAATGTCCGGGCTGCAGTCAGTGGGAGAGTTACGCTCCCCGCCGCACTGAGGAACTTTCCATCATTAACCAGGGCTAGTAGAGCGCAAGGAAAGTACTGTCCAATCAAAAGTTGCAGGCTCTCGCCTTTGCACAGCGGCGGCGGGTCACTGAGGTGATGCGCTCCCCCATTGCACAGCATGCTGGCTTGTTATCGAACGGGATCTATTCAGAGGCGATATCAAAATGCCGCTGGCCGCGTTGGGGGCGCCTTGCCATACTTCTGCACTGTCTGCGGCATCCCCGCCTTGCCAGCGACCGCGCTGCTTCGCGGCGCTCATTTTGATAGAACCTCTTATTCTCTCCTCAAGCCAGGGTCTTACTCTTTGGTCTCTTGTGGGTTTGGCGTCCACAGTATTCTGCAATGCATTTTTACCGTACTCATGATAGCCGCTTTGCCATCGCCCCATACAGATGGGCAATAATTCCAATTAGGTAGTGATTCGCGCAAGGATTTGTGCCGCTGACAGGTCATTCTGATCGGTGTTCGTCTCTATGCAAATTAATCATGATTTCTTTCCTCAACAATACTTTCTCCTTGCAGTTAAATGCGATCCGGCATGGCTCTTTTATTTCATCAGGAGTGATGTTGGTGAGTGCAAGCCTTGAGTGATGTGATCAGGGATGCATTTTCAAAATTTGTAAATTCAACAGGAGAAAATTCATGTTTAAGAAACTGGCATGCCTCATGGCGGCGGCGGTGGCAATGATTAGTGTGCCTAAAGCATTCGCTGCAGTGGAAATCAATACAGCGGATCAGGCGCAGCTAGATAGTGTGGCAGGTATTGGCCCAGCTACATCGCGGGCAATTCTTGATGAGAGGAAGAAAAACGGTAATTACAAAGACTGGGCGGATTTGGAACAGCGTGTGCGTGGCATTGGTGAGCGCAATTCGGTCAAGCTCTCTGCAGCCGGGCTGATGGTGAATGGGCAGCAGCGCAGCATCGATGCAGCTTCGAAAAAATCTGCTCATCCCGTGACGTTGGCCAAGTCCGCAAAGGACATGAATAGTCCAGGCAAGGAAGATAAAGATACTCACCATGCCAGCGACTCGGTCAAGGAAAGTCAAACGAAGCGCTAGGCGGACCTAACCGGATCTCTCCCTGGCCCCGGGCAGTGCGGCAGACCGCGACCTACTGGGAGCTTGGGGTCTCGTGTCGCCGGGTGCGTGGCGGCGTTCTGCCAGCAATCGTCACACCGATTAAAATGCGGTTTTCTGTAACGAAGGACTCGCCTCAACATGCCATTCCCATCGATCGAGGATCTGGTTGGTAATACCCCTCTGGTGCAGCTCAGGCGCATTCCCGGTGAAGATGCAGCTCGCCGTAACAATGTCATTCTCGGCAAGATGGAGGGCAACAATCCCGCCGGCTCGGTGAAAGACAGGCCTGCACTGTCCATGATCAGGCATGCCGAGGCTCGCGGCGATATCAAGCCGGGCGATACTTTGATTGAGGCGACCAGCGGTAACACGGGCATAGCGCTGGCAATGGCAGCGGCCATGCGCGGTTACAAGATGATACTGGTCATGCCAGAGAATCTGAGCCTGGAGCGTCGGCAGAGCATGGCGGCCTATGGTGCACAGATCATTCTGACTCCGAAAGCAGGCGGCATGGAGTATGCTCGCGATCTTGCCGAGCAAATGCAAAAGGAAGGCAAGGGACTGATCCTTGATCAGTTTGCCAATCCCGATAATCCGCGTGCGCATTACGAGACTACTGGTCCGGAAATCTGGCGTGACACCGAAGGCAAAATCACGCATTTTGTGAGTGCGATGGGTACCACGGGGACCATCATGGGCGTGTCCCAATATCTGAAAGAAAAGAACCCGGCAATACAGATTGTTGGTGCGCAGCCTGAGGAAGGTTCGCAAATACCTGGCATACGTAAATGGCCCGAGGCTTACCTGCCCAAGATTTTTGATCGTAGTCGTGTCGATCAGGTAGAGAATGTCAGCCAAGCGATGGCAGAGCAGATGGCTCGCAGGATGGCCACTGAGGAAGGGATTTTTGCGGGAATCTCAGCGGCGGGTGCTTGCGAAGTCGCGCTCAGACTATCTCGGACAACCGAAAATGCGCTGATTGTTTTTATTGTTTGCGATCGCGGGGATCGCTATCTCTCCACTGGGGTATTCCCGGCATGAAATCGCCGGGAATTTTCCTCTAGCTACTTGCCGGACTCATTTTCAGGCAGGCCCCCTCGTTGAAGCAAGTCTGCCTGAATCCGCCTCCATCGTTCACTGCCCGGGCTGTTTAGGTTTGAATTGTTTGTCGCTGATGCGAAATTTGTCGCGGCGATCGCCCATCAGTACCCGCAATTCGCGAATACTCAGGTCGCTGACCTCATGCATCCGTATCAGCAATGAAGCGCCAACGGGTAAGCGCCGGTGGCGTATCTTGCTGATCACAGGCGGCGCAACTTCCAGCGCCCGTGACAAGGCAGCGTCATTTTTCAAATGAAGCTTTTCTATTAGCGAGTCAAGTAAATTATTGGGGTCATACGCGAGCTGATCCGCAAGTCGGTTGCTGTCCTGATTCTCAAACTGAGTTGTCATTTGATTGCACATTCCCTATAGCTGAGGGTGAGTGAATAGCGCTAGCCGGTTTCCTCAGGTGACAAATGTCTTTTCCTGTCGTGCCTTCCAAGCTGGGCGCGTTCCTTTTTGGCAACGGCCTCATGCGGGTTGCCGGTCCCGATCGAGACGCCGAACATTGCCTTTTGTTTGGCAATGACGATCGCCTGATCAAGCTGCCCAATCCACACCTATTGCCTGTGAGCTCGTGCCTACCTGGAGCGAGGCAGATCAGAGCCCTTTATTCCCAACTTACTAACAAATTTTATTGGGTGTTAGTAACAAAGTAAAATAATTTTTTACAAAAATATAATGTCAGGCGAGAACGCCACTTCGAGTCATTTTTTAACTAATTGATTTATAAAGAAGAATTTTTGTTCCGGCGAATTGGCTGTACAACGGGGCCCGGTCGGACTGTTAAATTCAGCATTTGCTGACAAATTGCATTTTTAACACTTGATTTTAGTTAATGCCCTTTTCCAAATCATTGAGCATTCGCAAGCGCGCACGGGATGAGTTCTCCACGCAACAATGTTTGGGATGTGAGCACCTGTCGGCAGAGGATGCCGTCGGTTTGGGTCTGGTCGACGGAAGAGGGTGTTCCAAGCGGGGCTTACGTTTCCCGTAGCCTTGACGCTTGTTCTGGGTGGGATGCCGCCTCAACCATGCGTCGCTCAAGCACTTGCCACCCAGCGTGCCCCAGAGCTGTCAACGTCGCGAGGTTACGATCGACAATCTCGGATGCATCGGAAAGGGTATCCGTTGCTTTGTCCAAGCTGGACTCTCGTAGCAGGTGCAAGGTGGGGAAAGGGGAGCGATTGGTGCAGTTGGTCACATCATCATGATCGGTGCCAGCGAAGCGATAATCAGGATGAAAGCTCGCGATCTGGATGACGCCGGTCAGCCCTGCTTCACCCAGCAGTCGGTCGGCCACATCAAGAAAATCGTTATAAGCGATGAAGTCCTGCAATACCCAAGGATGGATTAACAGGCAGGTATCGGTAATTTCTGCGGGAGTACGGACTAGCGCTAGCAGGGCGGCCAGCAGATCCTTCGATAGTGCCTCTTCGTCAGTGGCATCACTGACCCGGTAGGCAATCTGTTGGCGCGCGTGCACTGCCTTGGCGAACGGACAGAGGTTGAGTCCAATCACGGTGTGTTCCACCCACGCACGGGTCAGCTGAATCACCAAGCCGGCAGCGTCGGGGTCTGAGGATGCGGGTGAGGGTATCATGTCAGCGCTGCCGCTCGGTTCTGTGTGCTACTTACAAGTGTCGATGCTGCCGGATTGCATTGCCCAGCTCGATCACCGCCATCGCATAAAAATAGCTGCGGTTGTATTTGGTAAGCGCAAAGAAATTATTACTCCCCACCCAATAGCGGGTTGGTCGTTCGCCATCCTGCAAATCGACCAGCCCCACCATCAGCGTTCGAGGAAGGTCATCAGGCACGGCCACGCCTGCCTGGCTGATTTCGTCAACCGAGTGCGTGGCGGCCAGTGCAATGCCGATCAGAGGTTTCCAGACGGCTTCGCTGCCGGGATCTGGACGGACCGGATACACCAGCGGGAGATTGCTTGTCCAGCCATGCTGCGACAAGAAGCTGGCAACGCTGCCAATGGCATCAGCCGCCGAATTGCGGAGATCGATCTTGCCATCGCCATCAAAATCGACCGCAAAGCGCCGTATGCTACCCGGCATGAACTGCGGTAGGCCGATGGCGCCGGCGAAAGATCCTGAGAGGCTGAATGGATCAATTCTGCTCTCGCGTGCATACAGCAGTACCTGTGTCAGTTCGCTCCGAAAATACTCCATCCGGGTTTGCCGGTTCGGCGTGTCGGGATAAGCAAAGGCCAGCGTGGTCAGCGCATCCATGACGCGGATGTTTCCTGGCTGGCGACCATAGATGGTCTCCACGCCTAGTATGCCGATAATAATCTCCGGCGGTACCCCGAATTCGGCCTGGGCGCGGTTTAGCTCAGTCTCGTGTCGGGTCCAGAAATCCAGACCTGCCTGAATACGTTTGGGTTCCACGAAACGTTCACGATAGGCGGTCCAGTTCTTTGTCTTTCCAGCTGGAGGTGGGTTGATCAGTTTGATGACTTTGTCAAGGTACTGGATCTTTGTGAACTGGGCATTCAGCTCTGTGCGGTCAAAACCGTGCTCGTCACTCATCTGCGCGATGAATTCGCTGACTGCTTTCCACTGACCGAAGTTAGTGAACTCAGGTTCCTGATCAGCGGCATTGGGCGCATGCGATGTATGTCTTGCGCGGACACTAGGTTGTCCGGAGGTTTGCCCGGGAGCCGCCTTGAGCGTTCTCGACCCCGTCTTATTTTTTTGAGTGCTGCTCCCTGTAGCGCTCGACAGCTTTGTCCTGTGCTCCAACGAGGAGGGCATTGCTGCTGAAGAGACTACGGGTAACGCCGTCGTCAGCACGGACAGACAGATACCCGAGAGGTACTGCAAACGTGTATACATGGGTTCGATTCGGTCTTCTTGCGAAGGGCTGCGTGGCTGATAAGCTGCCAGTATAGAGCAACGATACCCGACTGTGATCAGTCGTCATCGTTCTCTCATGAGAGGATGGGTGCTATCGTCATGCATAATCAAGCGCTATGACTACGGCATATTTCTCCCACCCGGATTGCCGATGGCATGAGATGGGTGAATGGCATCCCGAATCACCTGCGCGCCTGCAAGTGATTGAGGATCAGCTGATTGCCAATGGGGTCATGCCCCTGCTTGATTGCCGCACCGCGCCACTCGCCACTGATGAACACCTGCAAAGAGTGCATACTTCGCAAGCCATCGCTCGGGTCCGCGACTACCTGCCAAAGGTGCGTGAGTTTGGCGACTTTCGCGGTGGGCCTTATCACGCGATTGATGCCGACACCCTGCTAAATCCTTACAGCTGGCGGGCCGCCTTGCGAGCGGCCGGAGCTGCAGTGGCCGCCGCCGACGCAGTGCTCTTTGGCGAAGTGCGTAATGCCTTTTGCGCGGTACGTCCTCCGGGACATCATGCAACGCCGACTGCGGCGATGGGGTTCTGCCTCTTCAATAACGTCGCCATAGCGGCATGCCACGCGATGCAGGCGCATGGCCTGCAGAGAATCGCCATCGTCGATTTCGATGTCCATCATGGCAATGGTACGGAAGCGGCTTTTTCGGGTGACGAGCGTGTGCTGATGGTAAGTTTTTTTCAGCATCCGCTTTATCCGTTCTCGGGGACTCATCCCCAAGGCAATGTGCCAAGGAATATGGTGAATATCCCTGTTCCTGCGTATACCCTGGGCAATACCGTGCGCGAGCTCATTGAGCGGCATTGGATGCCAGCCCTGAACCAGCACCGTCCCGAGATGATTTTCATCTCAGCGGGTTTCGATGCGCACCGGGAGGATGATCTGGCCTCAATGGGGCTAGTGGAGGCCGACTATGCATGGATAACCACCCAGCTAGTCGCTGTGGCGAACCAATGGTCAAAAGGACGCATCGTCAGCTGCCTCGAAGGGGGTTACAGCTTGCCAGCCCTCGGTCGCAGCGTGGTGGCTCACCTGCGGGTGCTGGCGGGTCTGGACGAGTGCAGCGCCGGGTAGAATAGCTTCCATGTTTGCCGTCCCCCCATCACACGTCGATGCGGGGACGCCCCGAAACCGCGTATTTTTCAGCCTCTCTCTATGTCCATTCAATGGTTTCCAGGTCACATGAATGCGGCGCGCAAGAAAGCCGCAGAGTCCATGGAAAAAACCGACCTTGTGATCGAGGTTCTGGATGCCCGTTTGCCAGAGGCTAGCAGCAACCCCTTGATCGGCGAGCTTCGGCGCGCGCGGCAGCGGCCCTGCCTGAAGGTGCTCAACAAGAGCGATCTTGCCGACCCGGCCGCGACCACTGCCTGGCTACAGCATTACAGCGCACAAGCGCAAGTGCATGCCGTGGCGCTCTCCTGCAAAAAGGCTGCCGACGTAGCAAAGATTCCCAGTCTTTGCCTGAAGATCACACCGCACCGTGGTACGGCACTCAAACCCTTGCGTGTCATGATCATGGGCATACCTAACGTGGGTAAATCTACGCTGATGAATGCGCTGCTTAAGAAAAAAGTCGCAAAGGTAGGCGATGAGCCAGCAGTGACCAAAACCCAGCAACGACTTTTTTTGGGAAATAACATCGTACTGGTAGATACACCGGGCATGATGTGGCCCAAAATTCAGCACCCGACAGACGGTCTCATGCTGGCAGCAAGTCATGCGATTGGCGTCAATGCGATCATCGAAGAAGAGGTCGCCGCTTTTCTCGGTGACTTGCTATTGCAGCGATATCCCGCCCTTCTCGAAAATCGCTACGGGCTAAAGTCAGAGGGAATGGATGGTATTGGTGTGCTTGAGCATATTGCAGTTCGTCGTGGCTATCGTGTGCGTGGGGGTGATGCCGATGTCGAGAAGGCGGCGCACAGGTTGCTTCAGGACTATCGAAGCGGCACACTCGGCCGCATTAGCCTCGAGACTCCCGAAAATCGCCCTGTGCTCTTGGCCAGTTACCAGCCACCGCCATCACTCGCTCTCGATAGAGAACAGGAAGAGTACGAACCCGAGTGACTATGGGAACTCTTCCGCTAACGCTCTCAGAGGAAAATCATAACAACGTGAATATAGAAATTCTAAACAAGGGGATATCATGGCGTATACCGACACTCCTTTTTTGCTGAGTCACCATGAAAAAGGCGTAACGACGCTCACGCTGAACCGTGGAGATATCCTCAATCCTCTCTCGGAGGAGATGCTGTCTGCTTTACAAGAACAGATCAGTACTATTGCAGCAGATCCCAACGTGCGTGTCGTGATACTTGCCGCTAGCGGCAAAGCGTTTTGCGCTGGGCACGACCTCAAACAGATGCGTGCCAATCCATCCATGACCTACTATAAGGCGTTATTTAATCAGTGCAGCAAGCTGATGCTGTCTATTCAGCAGATGCCACAGCCCGTGATTGCGAGGGTTCAAGGTATTGCTACGGCAGCGGGATGTCAGCTGGTGTCGATGTGCGATCTCGCTGTTGCCTCCGCAGAGGCGAGATTCGCAGTCTCTGGCGTCAACTACGGTTTGTTCTGCTCGACGCCCTCGGTAGGCCTCACGCGTAACGTGCCTCGCAAGCAGGCAATGGAGATGTTGCTGACTGGAGAATTCATTGATGCGCAAACGGCGTGCGAGCGCGGTCTTGTCAATCGGGTTGTGCCGGCAGAGCAGCTTGACCAGGAAATCTCGTCGCTGGTTGCGAGTATTGTCGCCAAACCTGCGGTGGCGATCACGATGGGAAAGCAACTGTTTTACCGTCAGCTGGAAATGGGCATTTCCGCTGCTTACCAGCTGGCGGGAGAAACCATGGCCTGTAACATGATGGATGCAGCGGCGCTTGAAGGCGTACAGGCTTTCATTGAAAAACGCTCACCAGACTGGAAGCCTTCGTGAAATCAGACACGAACTGCATGAGCTTCCTTTGGTTTGACGGGAGTGTCCGATTGTTTCGGCATCATCGTGCAGTAGATCGTCGGATGATTGCGTCTTGGATTCAGCTTGTCTCCCTCCACTTCTGATTGACTGAGAAAATACAAGGGTTTAGGAGGCATGATAACCTCCCCCTCGCGGATCGATGAAACATCGTTGAACATGTGGGCGCGAACACCTTCTGCGTCGCAGATGGTCAATTGCAATTGACGATCTTGTTTTGTCAATGAATAGTTTCTGGATTCAAGCAGCGTGGCAGATGACCAGTGTGGGCTGGTGTATTTCATGCCGGGCTGCATTTTCGATAGTCTGAATGAACCTGCCGCGTTATACATGGCTATGCCCTTGTAGAGTGGCCCGCGATAAAAGAACGCATCGTGCTTGATCAGGATATTCAAAGCTTGGTTAAGTGGCGTTGACAGGCAGGAGGTAATGGATGAGAGCTTATCGACCCCACAGACCTGCCATATCCGGAGGCTCTCATTAACTGCATTGAACATATCTGATGATGAATTGCAGTAGTCAATCATTGCCAATAGCTGATCCATGCTCAATTGGGGATTCCCCTCGTTGTTCTTTGCGGTCGAAAAATTCATGGCTTCTTTTGACACAGGCAGGCCTAATCTGACCAGCACCTCAGGCTGAACCACGCCCGCCATAGCCAACTGATCCGAGTGCTGTAGTGCCGTAAAGGTATCGTTGAATGTCTCGATCAGATAGGTTTTATGTTTTGAAGAAATGGCAGCCTCGAGTGTCATGCCCATGGTGGTGACGCCATAATGCATCAGAAACTTGGGTGTTATCGCCAGTCCGCAGGCGAGTTGAAAACCGAGTGCGCGCGCCTTTGCTGGGGGCGAATCATCAGGGGAAATTAGACGATCGTCAGGCAGGGTTTGATATTCATAAGCCACCTCGTCGTGGATGTCTGCCCGGTATTTGTCCTCCAGCGCGCACATTGTTGTCCAAAGCGATGCGTTGAGTTCAACTTTTCTTAATTCTGCGAGGCAAGCGTCAGTTAACTGACTCAGTTTGGACTTTTGATTCTCAAAAGTGTTCAGGGGGCGCTGCGTTTGATGCGTCTTTATGTTGGATAGCGGTGCGCGCGAATAACGACTGACTTTTGAGCAAACTTTGTTGAGCATGGTGTCACCCTCCGGTTTATTCATGTACTTTTTTAAGATCGGCCAATATGATCAATCTTTATTTCTTGATATATATGTAACGAATAACTGGCGATGATCGTTTTAAATGTGCGACAAAATTACGATGCTCGTCCGTAGTTCGATCAGAACACACTGGGTTCGGTAAACAAACTTTTTTGTGGACAATAAAAAACCCCGGCTTCCGAAGAAGCCGGGGTTTTTTCAACCTGCACCCGCATTACTGCGGGTTTATACCAACGCTGGCAAGTCTGGTCCGAATTACATCATTCCATCCATGCCCATGCCACCCATACCGCCCATACCACCCATGCCGCCACCTGCAGCAGGTTTGTCTTCAACCATCTCGGACACCATGCAGTCGGTGGTCAGCATCAAACCGGCGATCGATGCCGCATTTTGCAGCGCCGAGCGGGTTACCTTAGCTGGATCCAGAACACCCATCTCGACCATATCGCCATAAGTGCCATTGGCGGCGTTGTAACCGAAGTTACCTTTGCCTTCGAGCACTTTGTTGACAACGACTGACGCCTCTTCGCCGGAGTTGGTCACGATCATGCGCAGCGGTTCTTCAATTGCACGCAACACGATCTTGATGCCGGCGTCCTGGTCGGCGTTCTCACCCTTGAGCTTCAAATTCGCGCGAGCGCGCAGCAGTGCCACACCACCACCGGCCACGATACCTTCTTCCACGGCAGCGCGAGTTGCGTGCAGCGCGTCTTCGACGCGAGCTTTTTTCTCTTTCATTTCGACTTCGGTTGCAGCACCCACCTTGATGACGGCAACACCACCCGCCAGTTTGGCGACACGTTCTTGGAGCTTTTCACGATCGTAGTCGGAGGTGGCTTCCTCGATCTGAACACGAATCTGTTTCACGCGAGCTTCGATGGATTTGCTTTCGCCCGCACCGTCGATCAACGTCGTGTTCTCTTTGCCGACTTCTACGCGCTTGGCTTGGCCCAGATCATTCAGCGTGGCTTTCTCCAGCGTCAGACCAACTTCCTCGGCGATGACCTGGCCACCGGTCAGGATCGCGATATCTTCCAGCATGGCCTTGCGACGATCGCCAAAGCCCGGAGCCTTCACGGCACACGTCTTCAGAATGCCACGGATGTTATTGACCACCAGCGTGGCTAGCGCTTCGCCTTCGATATCTTCTGCGATGATCAGCAGCGGGCGGCTGGCCTTGGCGACTTGCTCGAGCACGGGCAGCAGATCACGAATGTTGGAAATCTTTTTGTCGCACAGCAAAATGAACGGATTATCCAGCAGCGCTACCTGCTTGTCGGCATTGTTGATGAAATAAGGAGAGAGATAACCACGGTCAAACTGCATGCCTTCGACAATATCGAGCTCGTCGTTCAGCGATTTGCCGTCTTCCACGGTAATCACGCCTTCCTTACCCACTTTCTCCATGGCCTCGGCAATGCGCTCGCCGATCGAAGTGTCGGAGTTAGCCGAGATCGAGCCGACCTGAGCGATTTCTTTAGACGTAGTGCAGGGCTTGGAGATCTTGTGCAGTTCTTCGACAGTCGCGGTAACGGCCTTGTCGATACCGCGCTTGAGATCCATCGGGTTCATGCCGGCGGCAACATATTTCATGCCCTCGCGAACGATGGCCTGGGCCAGCACGGTCGCGGTAGTGGTGCCGTCACCCGCGTTGTCAGAGGTCTTGGACGCGACTTCCTTCACCATCTGTGCGCCCATGTTCATCAGCTTGTCTTTCAGCTCAATCTCTTTGGCAACCGACACGCCGTCTTTGGTGACGGTGGGGGCGCCAAACGAGCGCTCAAGAACCACATTGCGACCCTTGGGGCCAAGGGTGATTTTGACTGCGTTGGCGAGAATGTTGACGCCTTCAACCATTTTGTGGCGCGCGCTGTCGCCAAAAACTACCTCTTTAGCTGCCATGTTTACTACTCCTTAACTGAATTTGATTGAGGATATCGGCGTGATTACTGGACCACGGCAAAGACGTCTTCTTCGCGCATGACCAGATACTCATGGTCGCCGACCTTCACGGTCTGGCCGGAATATTTGCCGAACAGGATCTTGTCGCCGACTTTGACGTCGAGCGGACGAACCTTGCCGTCTTCAAGGATCTTTCCGTTGCCGACAGCCAGAACCTCGCCTTGATCAGGCTTTTCGGCCGCCTGATCGGGGATCACGATGCCCGAAGCCGTCTTGGTTTCCTGCTCGAGGCGCTTGACCACAATACGGTCGTGCAGAGGACGAAGATTCATGAAAACTCCTTTAAAAAACAGTTGGTTATGTTTATTTTGCGGCCATCCCGGCGAAATTCTCCGAGGCCCGGCCCGCGGGGGTCAGTCGTTTTGGTCGGGGGTGTTGTTAGCACTCCAAGCCAGCGAGTGCCAAGTATAGGGATGGGATTTGGGTTTTTCAAGAATCCCCGATGAAAACTTCTTTCAGCGCATTCAAAAATAATAATTTTTTAATAATCATCAATTCTGCGGCGTTACCGTGGGTCGAGATAGTCTTGTTGTTGCCCCGGCTGCTACATTGGCGACTCACAGGAGAGCCGCATGTCAGCGTTGTCCCCGATTGAGCACCTGATTATTCCCCGCACCCGCGACCTCGGCGACGGTTTTGTGGTCCGACGCGCCTTGCCCGCTGCCGAAAGAAGAATGGTTGGCCCTTTTATTTTTTTCGATCAGATGGGCCCGACGGTGCTCAAGGCCGGTGTCGGACTGGATGTACGCCCGCATCCCCACATCGGACTGGCAACGGTGACTTGGCTGTTCGAGGGAGAGATCCTTCATCGCGACAGTCTTGGCACGGTTCAGCCCATCCGCGCTGGGGAAGTGAACTGGATGACTGCGGGCCGTGGCATCGTGCATTCCGAGCGCAGCGATCAGCTCCAGCGTGACCCCGAATCGCGGCTGTGCGGTCTGCAGTGCTGGGTGGCGTTACCTCGCGAGCAGGAAGACTGCGATCCCGACTTCACTCACCTCAAGGCAGATGCGCTCCCCTTCATCGAAGGAGAAGGCGCGAGCGCCACACTGATCGCTGGGGAATTCCTCGGCCTGCGGTCGTCCCTGCCGACCCGTTCGCCTCTGTATTACGTTCAACTCACGCTCCTGCCGAATGCGCGCTTCGTGGTACCCCATGAGTACGACGAGCAAGCTCTGTACGTTGTCAGTGGCCAGGTCGATTTGCCTGGGGATGGCACCCATGCAGCGGGACGTCTGCTGGTGTCGCGGCGTGGCATGTCGATCGAGCTGCGTGCGGGGCCCAGAGGCGCCACACTGATGCTGCTTGGGGGCGAGCCTATGGAGGGGCCACGACACATCGCATGGAATTTTGTCTCCAGCACCGAGGAGCGTATTCGTCAAGCCAGTGCGCGTTGGCTAGAACAGCAGTTTGACCCGGTGCCCCAAGAAACCGAATTCATCCCGCTGCCCGACGCGCTCAGATCCGCTGATTATCCCTGAGCGAATGCCAGGCAAGCTGCGCCGCTGCCAAGTCTTCAATAGCCGTACCGACGGATTTAAATAGCGTGATCTCCGCCTCGTTGGCTCTGCCACCGTGCTTACCTTTGGCCAGGCAAGCCAGCTCGGCCAAGACATGCGTGCGAGAGATGCGGCCGGCCGTCATCGGCTGCACTAAATCGCCAGCCTCGGCCAGCGCGCCATCAAAGGTATCCACGAACACGCTGGCAGCCGCAATCAGCGCATCATCGGCCTCGCGCATGTCGGGCTTAAAGCCACCGACCAGGTCAATATGCGTACCGGACTTCACATCGGCGTGAAATACCAGCGGCGCCTTGCTGGTCGTGGCGCAACAAATAATGTCTGCCTGTGAAGTGGCAGCAGACAAGTCGTTTGCTGTTTGTATGTCGATTGAAGGATCAACACCTGCTCTGCGCAGCGCATGCAGTGTCGCCAATGCGTTGTGGGGATCGCGTCCCCACACGGTGATTTTCTGGATCGGCCTCACGTCGCAATGGGCGATGGCCATTTCCGGTGCCAGCTGGCCGGTGCCGACAACCAGCAAATGCTGGCTATCGCTGCGCGAAAGATACTGCGATGCCATTGCGGAGGCGGCTGCCGTGCGACGAAGGGTGAGTTGTTCACCATCCATGAGCGCCAGGGGCACACCAGTTGCCACATCCATCAGTACGAACAATCCGTGCACGGTAGGCATGGCCTTGTTGCGATTCTCCGGAGTCACCGTGACCAGTTTCACGCCGAGTTGACGGGAGTCCTGCCATACCGGCATGAGCAGCAACGTCGAAGAGCCGTGGTCGGACAGCGCATGCACATGGCGACGCGGTGCGTGGACAGACTCACAAAATATATCGCGCAGTGCAGAGATAAGCGCAGGGTAGGGCAGGTGGCGGCGCAAAAGTTCGCTATCGATATAAGGAATCATGAGCGTGTTTTCATGGTCTGATGCCGCGTGTGTCGTAGCGGGTCATGGCGATTGTAATGCCCGCAACCAGTCACCTGCAGCCCCATGGGATAATTCTGAGTTCCTGCTTGAATCTCCCGATGACGCGCTTGCTCACGCCCATGTTGACCCGTTGTTTGCTGATGCTGGCACTCTCAACAGCCGGATGCAGCGCCCTGCAGCACAGAGGCGATGTCTTGCCTGCGCCGATGATTCTAGCGCTGACCCATGCTGGCGTCCCGGCGACATCGGTAGCGCTGGATGTTCGCACTGTCGACGGCAAACGCCTCGCTGTGCACAACGCCGACCTGCCCTTCAAGCCAGCGTCCGTGATGAAGCTGGTGACGACCGCCGCCTCCCTAGAACTGCTCGGTCCTGGTCACCGCTGGCACACGCGCCTCCATGCTGACGCTGAGATCATCTCCGACACCCTGTCAGGTGACTTATATCTTGAGGGTGGTGGCGACCCGCGTTTCGCCCACGAAGACCTGGCGCGACTGCTGAGGCGTTTGCGCTCCTTGGGGATACGGGAGATACGTGGCGACCTCGTCATCGATCGCACCCTCTTCGATGTGCCTGCCGAAGATCCCGCGGCCTTTGATGCCGCACCTGAACGCGCCTACAATGCCTTGCCTGATGCGCTGCTGCTGGATGCCAAGGCGTTGAGCGTGATGCTCGTCCCCGACCTCAACTCGGACTATGCCCGCATCAGTGCCGAACCACCGCTGCGTGATTTCATCCTCCGTCCTCCCGCACAGAACGACCAGCTCTGTGGCCTCTGGCGAGAGCAGCTAAGGCCCGTGCTGACCTCCGATACATTGCGTTTCGAGGGTTCCTTCCCGACCCGTTGTGGCGAGCGGCTGTTGACATTGCACTTGCACACCCTGAGCACGGTACAGCATGTTGATGCCGTGTTTCGTCAGCTCTGGTCAGAATTGGGTGGTACGCTCACTGGCAGCACCCGGGAAGGAAGCGTACCTGCCGGCGCGCGTGAATTGCTGGTTTGGGAGTCTTTGACGATGGCAGAGATCATTCGCGATATCAACAAACACAGCAACAATGTGATGGCGCGCCAGCTCTTGCTCAGTCTTGCGATGCATCGGGGTGGCGCTCCCGCGACCCGCGGCGCGGGGGCAGCGCGAGTGCTCGAGTGGCTGACACGCTCTGGCATCGATGCTCGCGCCGTCGTCATCGATAATGGCTCAGGACTATCGCGCAGCGAACGGATCAGCGCCAAGGTTCTGTCAGATGTCTTGCAGCGTCAGTGGCGCAGTGCGCTGATGCCAGAATTCATCGCCTCACTGCCGTTGGTCGGTATTGATGGCACGATGAAGCGTCGGCTGCACGAATCAACTGTCAGGGGGCAGGCACACATCAAGACAGGCACGCTGGCCGATGTGAGCAGTGTTGCGGGCTATCTGATTGCGGCATCGGGACGTCAGGTAATCGTGACCTGCATGATCAATCATCCCAAGGCGGGCGAGGCGCGTGATGCGATGGATGCGCTCTTGCAGTGGATCTATGATACCTACTGAGGCAGAAACTGCTGATCTTAATCAGCGTGTCTGATCTCCTGGCCGACGGAGCATGACCGTCGACATCGCGCCCAGTATCAGCACGATCGCCAGGTAGTCTTGCCAGTGTGGCTGCTCGCCCAGCATCCATGCGCCCGAGAAGGTTCCGATCACTGGAATGAACATCACCGACAAGCTCGACGCGACTGGAGGCAGCGATCTGGCTAACTGGAACCACACTACATGCGCAAACCCAAAAATGATCGCAGCGTTGTAAATGATGCCCAGCCATTCGATCAAGTGCGGCCAGCGCATTTGGGGTAGTTCAAACATCATGGCCAGTACCGCGACTCCCGTCGTCGCAAAGCTCAGCATCCACAGCGTAAGCGAAATAGTTGGCATCTCGATCTGCGTGCGCTTCATCAGTACTGTGCCAAAGCCCCAGCTGGCGGCAGCTGTCAGCGCGGCCAACGTGCCGAGTGGCTGACCGGAGATGCGAGAGAACTCGCTCGACAAGAGCAGCATGGCCCCCGACATCGCCATCACGATACCCACCAACGATGAGCGGCTGATGCGGTCTTGGAAAAACACCAGACCGGCAAGGACAGCCCAGGCTGGCATTGTGTAACCCAGAATCGCGGCACGCCCTGACGAGAGCATGCGCACACCAATGATGATCAGCGTATGCCATATCAACATATTAGGGATCGCCAGTTTGATTACGGTCAGTAATTGGCCTTGGGGTATTGCCAGTGGTGCTTTCTGTAAGCGCGCCACCAGCCAGATGACCCCGATGCCCCCCAGCATGCCGATAAGACGGAAGGTAAGCGGCGGGTATTCCCGCACGCTGATTTTCATGATTGGCCAATTGAGCCCCCAAAACAGGGTCAGAAGGGCCAGCAGCACCAAGTCTCTGGGGGTCAGTCGCGTCATGGGCGGGGAAGATAGCATGAAAGGCTACAATACTGGCATTACCAAGTACCGAACCGCTGACTCATACTTCCCCATCGTGAATTTCACCGACAAGCTCTCCGCTGTCACCCAGCGCCATCATTCGCTGCTCTGTGTCGGCCTTGATCCAGACATCGCGCGCTTCCCGGCGCCTATGCAAGGCAAGGAAAGCAGTATCTTCGAATTTTGCAAGGCCATCATCGATGCCACCGCCAGCGTTGCCTGTGCATTCAAGCCGCAGATTGCCTACTTTGCCGCCCTAGCCGCTGAGGATCAGTTACAGGCAGTGTGCGACTACCTCAAACAGAATTATCCAGACATACCCATCGTGCTGGACGCCAAACGTGGCGACATAGGCGCCACTGCCGAACAATATGCACGTGAGGCTTTCGAGCGTTATCGGGCCGATGCGGTAACTGTTAATCCCTACATGGGATTTGACTCGATTGCGCCCTATCTTGAATGGAAAAATCGGGGTGTGATCGTGCTCTGTCGAACTTCCAATCCGGGCGGATCGGATCTGCAGTTCCTTCAAGTCGAGGGCAAGCCGCTCTACCAGCACGTGGCGCAGCTTGTCTCTGATCAATGGAACCGCAACGGACAATGTGCCTTGGTCGTCGGCGCGACCTTCCCCCAGGAACTCGCGCAAGTCAGGGCCATCGTTGGTGACATGCCCTTGCTAGTGCCCGGTATTGGCGCACAGGGCGGCGACATCGAAGCTACCGTCAAGGCGGGACGCACTACCTCAGGTGGCGGCATGATGATCAACTCATCGCGCGCTATCTTGTATGCTGCGCCGGAAGGTAGCGAAGATTTCCTTGCAGCGGCCACCCGAGTCGCGCGCGACACGCGCGACGCCATCAATCAGTATCGTTTCAGTTGAATAGGCTGGATGCGCCTACTGAAGTGGGTGATCCAGCTGAATTGATCGTGTTGATAAGTGGGCGGGAGGTCAACAGACTGCCACTATCGGGGTTCATCCACCTTGTCAGACCTTGTGTCAAGCCCCCGTCTGAATTCCAGAGTGTGTCAACGGGCATGACAGCGTCGCTCAGCGAAGCAGGTTGCGGTAGATCGCGCCAGTCCTGTGACAGCACCTTGTCTTGCTGCTTGTAATAGTCGTCCCAAAATGTGTGTACAAGCTCGCGCATGTGGTCGTACGCAAGTTCCTCACGCAGTTGCTGATCAGGCCGCGATGAGGCATTTTTCAGCGAATTAGCCGTACCGAAAAGATCAATGTCGCCTGCGCCGTGTTCTATAACGGAAGAGCCATTCAACCAAGCCCGATTGTCGTCACCATACACCTCCACACGCTGCCCTCGATCGCGTGAATGAAGCTCGCCATCTCCGAGCATCGTGACCGTGTTGCTGCGGCCGGCCAGGTCGAGCTCCGCACCCTCAGCCATCATCAGCGCACCACCTGTCATCGTTACCTGATTGTTTTCACCAAATACGGTCACGCTGCTACCTGCAGCGCTGCCTTTCATCAGTAGCTCACCCTCATTCGCTATCAAGATTTTGTCGTTCTTCCCACTTAGCTGGAGTTCAGCGCCATCGCTTAGGCTAATAAAAGCATGGTTGACGGTAGCGATATTGTCTTTACCCCAGACCACCATCGATCCACCGGTCGAATTTCCTGAAAGATTGTCATTTCCTTGCAAGGTTAAGTCGTTATTCCTGCCATTGACGTTGGCACTAGCCTTTTCCTGCAAGGCGATACTGGAATTATTCAAAGTAACGACAGCCTTCTGCCCCCTGATGACGACCTCGTTAGCCTTGGTACTAGCCGCTGCGTTCAGTATGTTGCCCGTGCCGCCCAGTGCTACGTAGTCATCGCTGCCAATGGTAATTCGATTACGATTGCCTTCCACCTCAAGAGAGACATCGCCCCTGCTTGCATTGATGGTATTTGAATCACCATTGACTTCGATGAATGAATCCCCCGTTCCCGTATTGACGATATTGCCGGCACCATTGACGACGAAACGCGTTTTACCAGCATTACCGTTCATCGTTGTTTCACCGTTACCAATCAATAAGACCTGCCCGGAGTTTCCTGCATTGAGAACATCGCCCTTGCCACCAATGAGCAGATTAATGCCGCTCATCGACGCATTTATAGTTTGCGAGGCCTTATCCGACAATAACTGTATTGTCCTGCCGTCAGAGGTGCGAACCGAGATCGCCTGATCAGACATATAAACCGACGTCGAAGATGAAAATTCTCCAAAATTGAACAATACTTCCGCAATTTCGCCGGTAGAGTAGCCATGGCGACCACTGCGCCAGTAGCGATTGACATTCAAAATAAGATTGCCATTATCGTAAATATTTTTTGCAATGGGCTTGGCGAGAGCAAGATAATTGATGCCGAATTCGCGCAGGGTATGCAACTCACCTTTTTGAGTAAGCCCATCCACATTAATATCTGTCCAGAGGTTAAGCTCGTTGTAGGCCTTGTCATGGTAGTCAAGCCACCCATCACGATTGCCATCAAGCTGTGCCAACGCAGCAAAGCCGGTACTTGCTTTGGATGAGGTTCGTTCAGAGAACATCTCAGAAGAATCATCAATGACGCCATTGCGATTACGATCGCGAACCAGGAAGGCATGATCCGGCGTGATCCAGCCTGTGCGCACTTTATTGCCGTTGGCTTGCATGTCGAACATAACAGTGGAGCCTTGAAGATTCGTCGTATGGACGGCACCACCACCCAGCTTCAGTACGAGTGGGTCAATATAGCTGTTTGACCA
>OMID01000052.1 GCA_900299005.1 Oxalobacteraceae bacterium | reverse complement strand
CCTGCCAGGTCATGCATAGATCCCGGCCTTCGCCGGGATGACGATGCGTCGGTCGTTATGGAGCACACTGCAGCCCCATGCTTCACCGCGATCCCACCTCACCCGTCGTTCCAGCGAAAGCTGGAACCCATGCTCGCGCTCCCTGCGCACTAGCTTCCTGCCAGGTCACACCTAAATCCCAACCTTCGCCGGGATGACGACGCATCGGTCGCTACGGAACACACCAAGGCGACGCCCTTTATCGGCGCAACAACCCAGCCACCACACCATCGAACTCAACTGGCAAACAGGGATCGCTCCTGAAACAGCGGCGATTTGTATTGCTCATCCTCACCGCGGTCATACTCCAAGTGGTAGCGCTCTATCCGTTCGACTTCATTGCGTGAACCAATAATCACGGGCACCCGCTGATGAATCTCTGACGGTTGCAGATCCATGATGCGATGACGACCCGTCGATCCGATGCCGCCTGCCTGTTCAATCACAAAACTCATGGGGTTGGCCTCATACATCAGACGTAAACGCCCGGGCTTGCTTTTGTCTTTGGTATCGCGCGGATACATGAACACCCCACCGCGCATCAGAATGCGGTGAATGTCGGCCACCATGCTGGCAATCCAGCGCATGTTGAAATCCCGGCCGCGCACATCGGTCTTGCCGTTCTTACACTCGGTAACGTAGCGCTGCACGGGTGGCTCCCAGAAGCGCTCATTACTGGCATTGATTGCAAACTCGCTGGTCTCTGCCGGCACTTCCATATGCGGATGGGTGAGGATGAAGTTACCCACCTCACGGTCGAGCGTGAAACCGTGCGTGCCCTTGCCCACCGTCAGCACAAACATCGTCGAAGGGCCATAGATTGCGTAGCCCGCCGCCAGCTGTTGCCGGCCCGGGCGTAAAAAATCCTCGGTCGTCGGTGAGCGTCCCTGCGGTGCGCGCAGCACCGAAAAAATCGATCCCACCGATACATTCACATCAATATTGGATGATCCATCGAGCGGGTCAAAAATCGCAAGAAACCGGCCGGTGCCATCCTGAGGATCAATCTCGACCGGATCATCATTCTCTTCTGACGCCAGCCCAGCCACCAGACCACCCATCGAGAAGGTGTTGATGAACGCCGTGTTCGACATTACATCGAGCTTCTTTTGCGTTTCACCCTGCACATTGGTGGAATCCAGACTACCCAGCACACCGCCCAGCTCACCCTTGGCCGTCATGGCCGAGATGGCCTTCACCGCAGCGGCAATATCCACCAGCAGCGCCGCGAGATCATTTTGCTCGGGCGAGCCTTTGAGTTGCTGAATCAGGAATTTCGATAGCGTGGTTCTTCCCTGATGCATGATCGTCTCCTGAATATTTTTTATGATTGCCGCAAACCGCCGTCAAACACCCGCGATGCGCGGATATCTTCAGAGGTAATGGTTGAAAGCTGCGTGGCACTGACCGTCGCTTTGCCCGCCATCGCTTCCCGAAATATACGATTGGCTTGGCGCAGACGGGCGCGATCGAGGGCGTTGCGAATCGAGCGCGCATTCGCGAAATGCGGCTGCTGACGGCGCAAATGAATGTATTCCGCCATGGCAGTTTTGGCATCAGCATCGAGCTGGTAATTCATCCCCTCCACCATCTTTCCGGCGATCAGGCTGAGCTCACCCTCACTGTAGTCAGGAAAATCAATGTGATGCGCAATGCGCGATGACATGCCGGGATTGGACTGAAAAAAAGTGTCCATTCGGTCCTTGTAACCAGCAAGGATCACTACCAGATCATCGCGATTGTTTTCCATTACCTGCAACAAGATCTCGATAGCATCCTGCCCGTAGTCGCGTTCATTCTCCGGGCGATAGAGGTAGTAGGCCTCATCGATGAACAGCACGCCACCCATCGCTTTTTTCAAAACCTCTTTCGTTTTGGGGGCGGTGTGCCCGATGTACTGGCCCACCAGATCATCGCGCGTGACGGACACCACATGACCTTTGCGCACATACCCCAGGCGATGCAATATCTCGGCCATACGCAGCGCGACGGTCGTCTTGCCGGTGCCCGGATTCCCCGAGAAGCACATATGCAGACTCGGCGTCGCCGCCTCCAAGCCCATGGCCGCGCGCGCGCGCGAGACCACCAGAAACGCGGCGATCTCACGAATCCGCGCCTTGACCGGCGCCAAGCCAACCAGCTCGGCGTCGAGCTGATCGATCACGGGCTGGATATCGGCGTCGCGCAGTATCTGCTGCAAGTCGACCGAATCCGGTTTGGGGTCCGGGGCATTCATCGCTGTGCTCCGATGCTTGAGCGCTTACGCGCCGTAACGAAGACCTGCAGGACGCTGAGTCGCATAGCTGTGCGTCGTGTAGCGGATGGTGCGACCCTGCTCCTCGGTACGCTGCAGACCAAAGCCTGGCTCGACACTCGGACGCTGGACAATGAAACTCATCACCATCGATTCCACGCCACGCGTGTTGTCAAAGGCGTTGACCTTGATATACGTCTCGGGATTGGCCTTGCGGCAGGCATTCACCTCGTACAAGACCCCCGCACCATCCTGAATTTGGAACATCGGAATACCCCACATATGCCAATAGCAGTTGCGGGGATGGGGATCGTCTGTCCATTCGACAGAGAGTGCCCAACCCTTGCTGATCGCATAATCCACTTGTGCGCGGATTTCGTCATCGGTGAGATCGGGCAGAAAGGAAAACTGGCCTTGAGTGATTCGCATGATGGGGCTCCTTGAATTCAGTTTGATCGTGTTCTGGTGTTCAGATTCGTGTTCGTGTTCGTGTTCTGTCGGGTCAGGGGTTAATGGGCTCAGTGAGTTTGACGATGGGCTCCAGCGTTCGCAGAGACGACGAATTAAAGACAAACATTTTTACAATCGTCGCCCCAGCGACTGCTAGGACCCAACATCGATCATCACACACCCTCACCGCCATTGTCAGACCGAGAGCACGTCAGGCCGCGGTGGGCGTTGCCACAAAATCTGGCGTATCTGTTGAGGTGTAGTTGAACGACACATCTTTCCAGGTCTCGAGTGCCATCTCCAGAGGCTTGCACCACTTGGCAGCGTTCTTCAGGATCTCCGGCCCTTCGTTGATGATGTCCTTGCCCTCATTGCGCGCCTTGATCATCACTTCCAGTCCCACACGGTTAGCGATGGCACCGGCCTGAATTCCGCCCGGATGGCCAATCGTGCCACCACCAAACTGCAGCACCACATCGTCACCAAACAGATCGACCAGCTGATGCATCTGACCTACGTGAATGCCACCCGAGGCCACTGGCATCACCTTCTTCAGATCGCACCAGTCCTGATCAAAGAACAGGCCGCGAGAGAGATCCTGGCGGTTATACGATTCGCGGCAGACGTTGTAATAGCCCTGCACCGTCATCGGGTCGCCTTCGAGCTTGCCCACCGCAGTACCCGCGTGCAGGTGATCGACACCTGCTAGACGCAGCCACTTGGCCATCACCCGGAAAGACACACCGTGATTTTTCTGGCGCGTATAGGTGCCATGGCCTGCGCGATGCATGTGCAGAATCATGTCGTTCTGACGGCACCAGTTCGACATCGACTGAATGCCCGTCCAGCCGACAATCAGATCAATCATGATGATGTTCGAACCCAGCTCTTTGGCGAACTCGGCACGGCGGTACATCTCTTCCATATCCCCGGCCGTCACATTCAGATAATGGCCTTTGATCTCGCCTGTGTTCGCCTGCGCCTTATTCACCGCTTCCATGCAGAACAGGAAGCGATCACGCCAGTGCATGAAGGGCTGGCTGTTGATGTTTTCGTCATCCTTGGTGAAATCCAGACCGCCGGTCAGGCCCTCGTACACCACACGGCCATAGTTTTTGCCGGAGAGCCCTAGCTTGGGCTTCATGGTCGCGCCCAGCAGCGGGCGACCGAATTTGTCCAGACGCTCACGCTCGACGATGATGCCCGTCGGCGGGCCCTTGAAGGTCTTCACGTACGCCACCGGAATCCGGATATCCTCCAGGCGGCCCGCTTTGAGGGGTTTAAAGGAGAACACATTACCGATCAGCGACGCCGTCATGTTCGCAATCGAGCCCTCTTCAAACAAAATGATGTCGTAGGCGATGTAGGCGAAGTACTGTGGCTCTTTGCCCGTGCCCTCACCTGTGCCGGGAACCGGGTCAACCCGAAATGCTTTGGCCTGATAGCTTTCATGGGCAGTCAAGAGATCGGTCCACACCACGGTCCAGGTCGCGGTAGAGGATTCACCCGCCACGGCAGCGGCCGCCTCAACCGCATCCACACCCTCTTGCGGCGTAATGCGGAACACGCAGACCACGTCGGTCTCTTTGGGCTCGTAGTCCGGGCGCCAGTACCCCATCTGTTTGTACTTGAGAACGCCACCCTTGTAGCGCTCCTTCATGTCGGTGATGCGGCCTTCAACGGGTTTGTTCATTGCAGTCTCCTCTCAGGCTCGCGGCCTGTGCGCTGGTTGAACACTTGAGTCCAAGTGATGACCGAAATGTATAGATTTCATCTGTTAAGGTATATTCACAAATAATTCAATTTCAATTCAGCCTTTCTTATCTATTTATTTAATGAAAACACTCAGGCTCCTACGCAATTTGAGTATGCGCCAACTACGCGTATTCCTGAGTGCGGCCCGACACGGGAGCTTTAGCAAAGCGGCAACGGAACTAAGCCTGACTGCACCGGCCGTGTCGATGCAGATGAAAGAATTGGAGAGCGAACTCGGCATGGCGCTCTTCGACCGGGTCGGCCGGCGAGTCGAGCTGACCTCGGCGGGCGAGTATTTTCTGGTGTACGTCAAACGCATCGCCGCCAACCTGCGCGATGCCGAAGCCACGCTATCCAAGCTCAAAGGCACGGAAGTTGGAACGCTGAAGATTGGTCTGGTCAGTACCGCCAAATACTTCCTGCCGCAGCTGCTCAAGCGATTCAAGGAAGAGCACTTTGGTCTGCAGATCAAACTGGAGGTGCGCAATCGCAATCAGATGGTAGAGCTATTGCGCGAAGGCGAAATTGATCTTGCGATCAGGGGGCGTACGCCAGCCGATATGGACACCCGCATCGAACCCTTTGCCCGACACCCGCACGCCTTCATTGCCAGCCCCGATCATCCACTGGCCAGCCGTCAGGGAATTTCACCCGCCGCACTGAACCAGGTCGAACTGATCGTGCGGGAAGAAGGCTCTGGCACGCGCGCCATCATGGAGCGCTTTCTCGGTGAGCGCGGCCTGACCCCGCGCGTCACCATGGAAATGTCTTCTAATGAAAGCATCAAACAAGCGGTCATGGCCGATCTGGGTATTTCCTTCGTATCGCTGCACACTGTCAGCCTTGAGATCGCCACAAATAAGCTAGTCGTGCTCGATGTTGACGAAACCCCCATTTCCCGGGCCTGGCATGTGGTGGCGCTCAACAAAGGCAACCCATCTGCCGCTGCAGAAGCGTTTCGTTATTTCGTACTGGAGCAGGGGGCGGCGATTCTGGATCAGCTGTAGTTGAGGCCGATCGCTCAAATTGCTGCCAAGGGTGTCGATCTCACTTAGAATAACGAATTGGGCCGCAATACCTGCCATGCCCACGTCTGACGATCCGATCCCCTTGAAGGACACTGCATGACCACCGTAACGATCAATGGTGTGAACTACAACATTGATGACCTCTCCGAAGACGCTCAGGCCCAGCTCGCCAGCCTGCAGTATGTTGACCAGGAGTTGGCGCGGCTGCAGGCCCAGACCGCCGCACTGCAAACCGCCAGAATCGCTTATGCCAATGCGCTCAAGGCAGCGCTGCCCGCGTCCTCTGAAAAAATCCAGTTCTCATGATGAATCCCGAAACCCTCTCGGCAGAGATGATGGACATGGCCGAAATCGCCGGCGAGGCCATTGGGTGGCAGCCCCTGGCAAAAGGCGCTTATCTCCACCTGGGCGACAAGGAAGAAAACGTGATCACCATCGTGGGTGTCGCCGATGCCTCGATGGCATCGATGAATGTGTTGTTGTTGGTCTGAACACGATACGCAAGGTCCAGCGCCTTCGCGGTCTGAGTCTCCCGTTATTAGGCGAACATATCGCCGCTCTCTGCATAACTGACCAAACCTGCCTGCCCGGCCTTCAGCCCGGTCAGCATGATGACCATATCCACCCCATGATCTCCGTTGGTGTCTACCAGCACCACTCCATTCTTGCCGACGAACTGCAGCGACACATTCGCCTCCGCAGCAAAGTCGTTAGCGGCCGCGTCCAACGCCAGCGCAAACGTTTTCTGCGCCACCTTTGCAACCGCACAGTCTATGGGGGACAGCCCTTCCAGACGAATCTGATCATTCTTGAGAAACTTGAAATCCGTGATCACGTCCGATTG
>OMID01000051.1 GCA_900299005.1 Oxalobacteraceae bacterium | reverse complement strand
TGTGAATGCATAGGCCTCGGCTGTGCCGGAGTTCATTCCAACATGTTTGAGCAGATTTTCCCCGACCAGATGCGGCAGCTTGCCAGCGGCACTGCCGATACCAAGGTTCATACTCGGTTCGCGAAAATACATGGGCAGCAGCTGGGCATGACAATCCGTGAAGTGCAGCAGATGCACATTGCCGAATTTCGGCACCTGATACAAATGCTCTGCCGATGGCGCGGCAAGAGCGTCTGCGCTGTCGAGTGTCATGCCGGCGGCAGCGGCAGCGCCAAGCAGCTGCAAAAATTCACGACGAGATAAGGCCATGCAAGCTCCCGTGCGAGCGGTGGTGGAAGAGAAAGGAATTTACTGATTCAATGATTCTTGAATACTATTTATTCACCGGCGAAGCAGGATCCATCAGCAAGGCCATCACATCGCGCAGCTGCTGTTCCGTCAGAATTTGCTGATGCCCGAAACGTGGCATGTTCGAGCACGCATTGAAAGCCTGCGCGTTATAGATCTTGGCCCAGGTGTAGCGCAGCACCGGCTCGCTATTCCCCCTCAGCTTGCCGTACTGGTACAGCGAAGGGCCGATCGTTCCGTAGGCAATCTCGTCCTTGCGAATCTGATGACAGGCATAGCAGTTGCCGCCATTGGGCGCACCGATGGCATCTGACGACTGCATGCCACGTCCGTTTTGTGCGATCTTCTCGCCCTCTTCCCAATTACCAAGGAATTTGCCATCCGTCGGATATTTCACCGCCGCGAGCTGGGCTGCTTCAATTTTTTTTGCCACCGCAGCATCAAGCTTTGCTAAAGGAATGCTGCAGGCGAGTTGGGCCTCGTCGCGTTTCATCGCGCGCTCAAGCGTTGCCGGTCCTTTGCTGCGCAATTCGGACGCCATCAAACCTCGTAATGCTTTATCAATGTCATCTTCAGCACCCGATATCAGCGGCGCGAAGGTTGTGACCGACATTAGTATTGTCGTCACTACCGGAAGCAATTTGCGCATCGATTTCTCCTAACGTTTCAGAGCAGGCGCATTGAAAACACCACCCTCTGCGCTCTTGGCAAGGAACATGGTCACTGCCGTGATCAGATCGGAGCCATACACTGGTTCCGGAAAACGCTGCTGTCGCAGACAATCGGACAAGCGGTGCTGCATACTGCGCACTTCGCCCTGCGACACACGGTAAGCTGGCCACGAACCATAGGCGCGCTGCGCCTCGGCCGGGCGGGTCATGTTCGGCAGCTCTTGCAAGCGAATACGCTTGTTGTCACCGCTGTGACAGGTCGCACAGGCAAAGTCATGTGAACCCGCGCGATAGTAGAAGAAGCGCTTGCCGATCTCGTAGGCTTTCTTTTCTTCCGGATATGAGAGTGGCGCAATGATCTTCATGCCACGTGATTGCGCAGTTACATACGCGACAATCGCCTCGATGTCGGAGGGCTTGCCAGCGGAGCCAAACGGCCGCTCCATCGCCTGCTCGCGTGTCAGACCCTGCAGCGTCATACGGCAATGCATGAGCCTCTGCTCCAGGTCCATCACCTTGCCTGCATCCTTAAAATAGCGAGGCAGCTCGACATAGGCACCCTTGATCACGCCCGGACCTTTGCCGAGGTCACATTCTTCCAGTGATGCGCTCTTTGGCCCGGTCTTGGCTGACCACAGTTCTTCGCCTCGCATCTCCCACAGCTCGGCGGGATTACCATCAGCGAGTAGCTCGCGATATTTGGCGATCTCATCCGTCGTGCTGGACTCAGCACCTGCGAGCGCAGTCACAAGTGACAGCGAGCAGAGCGCCAGTCGTAGAATCCAGTGCTTCATCGCGCTTCCTCTCTCCGGTGTTGCAGGCATCAGGTGATTGTCACCTCATCAGTTCGGCTGTCACCTTTATTGTCATTCCAGGTAATAGCCACCTTGTCGCCCTTATTGCCGTTCCTGAATTTGAACGAAATAAAGGGATCCTTGGAGATCGAGGTACCCGTCTCAGCTTCAAAGACAGTGCGACCGTTACACTTTGCGACGATCGTTCTGATGAAGTGGGCAGGCACTGCCACACCTTCAGCATCCTTGCGCTGTCCGGTCTCCATGTCGTGCTTGATCAGTACCTTGACCTCAGTGATATCCCCTGACTGGACCGCACGAATTCGCATTGGGCTTCCCATGATTTTTCCTTTTTTGATTAAGCAAAGATCAGATTTGTACTGGTCGATACACAGCGAGAATTGCGCTGGCATTAGCCACCGCAGCCACCCAGCGTTACTTTGATTTCCTTGCTGGCGATCAGCCACTTGCCATTGGCCTGCACCAACGCATGCACATTTGAGGTACCTGCCATCTTCACGCGTGTACTGATGGTCGACTCGGTGCCCGCCGGTAGTGTGATGCGCGCCGACAGTGGATTCGGATTTTTTTCAACGAGAATTGCAATCTTCTCGGTGTTCGGCACATTGCTGGAGACCGTGATGGGTACCACCGCACCGTTCTCCGCGATCTCGGGTGCATTGATGAGCACATCGGCGCTGGGTGCGAAGTTCCCGCCCAGTGCCTTGAGTATGTCATCCATGTTCTTCAGCTCGAACAACTGCGCCTGCCATTCGATCGCGAACACGTCTGTGGTTTTAAGTAGCCCCGTGGATAGCGCCAGCCCCAGTACTGACAATGTCTGCAGCGCCTGACGTCGTGATGCTTGCATGATGTCTCCCTTCATCTTAATGATCAGTGCGCGTAATCACGCGGCACAGGTGTGGATTTTTTTAAACAGTAGCTTGTCATCGTGCACCAGCAAGAACCCATTGCAGAATGACAGCGACCTCCGTTTCCGGCAGCTGCGTCTGCGCAGGCATTGGCGCGCTGCCCCAGTTGCCCGATGCGCCTTTGCGAACACGCTCGGTCAGCAGCTGAAGCGCATTCGCCTGACTCTGATAGCGCGCGGCGATATCGACAAATGCAGGACCAACGATCTTGTTGGTCACGCCGTGACAGGCAAGACATCCATACTGTTTCGCCAATGCCGCCGAATCAGGCTGTGCAGCGGCGGCTTTCTGTGTAGCCGTTGCAACGACCAGCTCACGACGACTGCCATCGCCGACCGGTTGTGCCAGCGCAGGACGCAACGTGTCTGCGCCGCGCACTGCACCGAAATGACGATTTTGCTGCTGAAGATTGCCATGAGCGGAGCGCGCGATATCAGGCAGGCTCGAATGAATCTGCAGCTGCTTTGTGCAGTCCTTCATGCAGGCTGTGCTCTGTACATCGGGCCTACCACCCACATCACGCAATCCGTGATCAGTGGTCATGCCGTTCCGGTTAGGCATCAGCTTCTGCACTTCAGCGATATTGCTGTCGGAGAGTGTGAAATCCTCGGGCAAGATTTCGCCCATGAACAAGATGTACGCCGTCACTGCGTACACTTCCTCCACAGTCAGCGACTTGGGGGCTGTCCAGGGCATTGCGCGGTTGATGTAATCCCACAGCGTGGAGATAGTTGGCACTTTCATCAACGTGGTTCGCTGGGGCTGCTTGTTATTGGCGAGTGACTCTACCCGCCCCGTCTTCACGTCCTCCTTTGAGGTACCACCGACGATGGGCGTGAACACTTCGTTCGACTCACCGAACGAGCCATGACACGATGCACACTTGTCGTCCCATACCTGCTGACCTTTGCTCACCGTGCCTGAACCTTTGGGCAAACCCTTGAAATCTGGCCGCACATCAATGTCCCACGCAGCGATCTCGGCAGAGGTGGCGCTGCGTCCCACGTTGGGAAAGCTTTGTGCGCACACAGAATCTGTCAACACGAGCTGGAAAATCAAACCTGCAAAAGCCAACAGGAACGAGCCGCGCTCAGTAGACCTGAACATTCGATACCTCCCCCGATTCGGCGACCAGCCAGGACTGAATCGCATTGTTGTGATAAATCGATCGGGTTCCGCGCACGGCGCGAAGCTCATTGAGTTTAGGCTGCACATAGCCAGTCTCATCGATCGCACGTGACTGCAACACGGCTGGCTTTCCATCCCAGACCCAGTCGAGATTGAAGCGGGTGAGGCATTTATTCAGCACTGGACCCTCGAGCCGCGCTGTCTTCCAGTTTTTGCCGCCATCGACGGAAACATCGACACGCTTTATTTTTCCGCGACCTGACCATGCCAGCCCGGTGATGTTGTAGAAGCCCTTGTCGAGCAGGACCTGACCGCCGGAAGGCGTAGTGATCACGGACTTGCATTCCTGGATCGAGGTGTACTGCCGGTGCAGACCATCCGGCATCAGGTCGATGTAGTGAATCGATTCATCTTTGGAGCCCCATGGCTGGTCGCCCACTTCGATACGACGCAACCACTTCACCCACGAGACACCCTGTACGCCGGGCACGATCAACCGAAGCGGATAGCCATTCTCCGGGCGCAGCATTTCGCCATTCATACCCCAGGCGACAAACACATCGTCCAGTGCGCGCTCTATCGGTATGGTGCGCGTCATGCCCGAGCCATCGGCGCCTTCCGCGAGAATGAACTTTGCGACCTTGCGCTCGAAGCCGCAGTCATCGAGCAGCATCGACAATGGCACCCCGGTGAACTCGCTGCAGGACAACATGCCGTGCGTGTACTGCACCGACGGCACGGCGACATTACCCCACTCCATCGCTGTGTTTGCGCCGCATTCGATGAAATGCATGCGGGATACGGTGGGCAGTCGCATCAGATCGTCCATGGTATAGACCTTGGGCGTCTTCACCAGACCATTGATCATCAGCCGGTGCTGCGTCGGATCAATGTCATGCCAGCCCTGATGATGGCGCTCGAAATGCAGGCCGCTGGGCGTGATGATGCCGAACAGACCCTGCAGCGGCGCGAAAGACACCGAGGCTGCGGATACCCGGGTCAGCCCGGGCGATTCACGGCGCAATAACGCTGTTTCGTGTCTGGAGGGCTGACCATAGGGATTCGTGACCACCGGCTTGCCCAGGGTAGTCGAGTGCTCCGGCAGCTTCAGGATCGCCGGATCACCCTCTGGCGCTGCTGCGGTCGCCAGCGAACTCGCAGCCGCCATACCTGCACTCGCGGCCAGAAAACTCCGTCGCAAAAAATCCCTGCGCTCCTCATTCAGACCTTTGCCGGTAATGTCGGATGCCAGTCCTTCATCGACAAAGTTCTCGGGCGCCTTGCGCAGACGACCGCGACGCTGAAACCGCTCTGTCATGGTCTCCCCCCTGTGACAGCTGCAATTTGGATCGAGTGTTTATATTTTTATAAATGCATATATTTACATTTACGGATATATGCAAGTGAAGTATTGTCTATGCTGACGATGAATGTCAAGCGTTCAGGCCGCCTGAATATCA
>OMID01000050.1 GCA_900299005.1 Oxalobacteraceae bacterium | reverse complement strand
CGTAATACTGCTGGAAATTCAGGGCTGAGCCGTCAAGATACTGGCCAACGGTGGTGTTGGTGGGGGCGATCAGTCCGGATAACGGCTTGTTGATGGCAGTGCGGATGACCTGGCTGTAGGCGTGACAGCCTCGGGCACGGCGGTAGCGACACTCACGCAAGCCGATGTTTATGCCCGTCAGGTCACCAATTCGGTCATTGCGGAAGGCTACACTTTATCGGGTGCCTCAGTCTCTGATGTAGATACGAATATCGTAAAAATCAACACTTATACCGGACTGATCGCCCCCACCAACACCACCGTTGGCCAGTATCTTGACGGCTCAGCCCTGAGTTTCCAGCAGTATTACGGTTATCAGGGGGGTGCCATTCAATACGGTGCGTCTCTGACGACCGGAAAGATCACCCAGACCAACCCCGGAGTTTTCTTTTATTTTTCGGGTGCTTCGGGAAGCATCAAGGTGGCCGACGGGATGGCCACGGAAAAGTTATCCGTCACGATAGACCAGACCGTCAGCCTGAAGAGCGGATCTCCAGTTACTGCCTCGTTCGGTGCCGTACAAAACAATATCCAGCTCTATCAGGTGGTCGATGCCAATCGCAACGGCAAGTACGATCTTGGCGAATCGGTGAATACAGTCTCCAGCAAATCGTATTCCATCACCGCAGCCAGTGGCGACATTACCCTGAACTTCACCGGTGTGGCAGGCAGCTTTTATGTTGCCTCCATCAAATACGATACCAGCGCTGTTGTCGGCGCAACCGTGGGCAAAAATCCGGCAACCTGGCCCACGGTCAATTACCAATTCGATACGCTATTTAAGGCAACCAAGATCGAAACTTATACGGGCGGCGTAGATCTGGCGCCTAAACAACCGGCTCCGATGCTGCTAGAGGGAGATCAAGGCACGGGTGCCCGGGCGGTGAGTGATGCGCAGATCAAGCATGTGCTTGCTGCGGCGATCTGTTGGTGGGAAGACTACGGTATCAGTGGCGAACAGTTGGCGCAGCTGAAGGCATCAACCGTGGAAATCACCGACCTCGGCCATGACCATCAGGGCTGGTGGCTCGGTGCTTCCTGCGGGTCACTGATTACGATCGATGACGATGCCGCCCATCACGGCTGGTCACTTGGACTGGGAGATGTCGCTCGCAACAAGGTGGATCTGTTCTCTGTGCTGGTGCACGAAATGGGTCATGTGCTCGGCAAAACGGATGCCGACATGGGCTCATCGATTGCGACTGGCGAGCGCACGATGCCGACGCTACCCGTTACGCCTGGCGAAGGGGGAGATGATCATGCCGCTCCCGGCGTACCAGATGCTGACCATATGCTCGCTCTTGTGGGATCCCAAGTGGCCGCACAGCAGATGCACCTGCACATGAGCTGATCTCGATGCTGAGCGTCTCTGAGAAGACGCAAACCAGGTAGTGAGGCGGGGAACTGGCCGGAAGCGCTGTCGTGCTTCCGGCTTCTTTTTTTCGTCAATAGCCTTTTTCGGGACGTGCTCAATGCTTCTGTCGTGTACTAGTTCATGCGCTGTTTATATTCGTTTTTAACGGCATGCAGAATCAGCGGAGGCGTCAAATGCCTTGAGGTGTCAGATGTTTTTTCGTCGCGCTGATTTTTTTCTCAACGGTGCGTGGCAGCGCGCCAACAGCACGGCTTTTTTTCCTCTGACGCAATCTTGTGGCGTCTCTACCTCGGTGGTTAACATTGCGGCAACACAACCGGGCTTGTCCCATTGATCGAGGAGAGAGTGAATGTCACAGAATTTGTCCAACCATCTGGATGCCGGATCGGTCGCTACGCAAAACCATGCCGATGCCCAGGCGGTGCACATCGGATTGCGTTTGCGCGCGGTCGATCAGTCGGATCGCTCCATTGTTTCCAATATCACTGGCGTGCATCTTGGATCAGGTTTCGCGTTCATTGATTTCGGTTTCATCGAGCAGTCGGCATTAACCGAGGCGACTCGCGCGGCCCGCTCGGGCGAGCAGAAAAATCCCACCATCGATGGCCGCCTCGAATGCCGTATCGCGATGGGCTTGGGCGATCTTGCACAGCTTGCGCGGCAGATCGATCAGCTTATTGCGGCCACTCGTAAAGTGCATTCCACAGAACCGACGCCTTCGCCCGATCCACTGGCGCTTGATCCTGCCGCAGTCATTCAATAAGCCCGCCGAGGCTGCGCCACGCCGAGCACTGCCGGCAGCGCAGCTTCACCCTCGCAGCACCATCAACACGCACATCATGAAACAGCCGATCTCGGTCTTTCCATCCACGCGCTCTACACCTGCAGAGCCCCCAACAGTAACGACAAAAGCCAGGCCAACAGCAACGCCAGCCGCAACGCCACCGGCATTGCGTGCTGTTATCTCGGCCAGCCGCAGCGCGATCGCCTCGGCGGCGCTGTTCAGCTTGTTTCTCAATCTGCTCATGCTGGTGCCATCCATCTACATGTTGCAGGTGTATGACCGGGTACTTTCCACCGGCAGCGTGCCTACACTGCTCATGCTCACCCTGATCACCACCTTCATGTTCATCATCTTCGGCGGTCTGGAATGGTTACGTGCGCAGGTGATGATCGTGGCCAGCATGCGTTTCGATGCGGCGCTGGGACCGAAGGTCCACGATGCCATTTTCAACCGGACGATTGCCAGCAGTGGCAGGCGCGCCAGCGCGCAACCGCTGGAGGATATTGATCGAGTCCGCCAATTTGTGACCGGACCCGGCCTGTTCGCATTACTTGATGCGCCATGGGTGCCGATCTATGTGGGGCTGATGTTCGTGTTTCATTCCTGGGTCGGATGGGCCGCAGTGTTTTCAATGCTGGTGCTGGCGGGACTGACCGTCTGGACTGAGCTGGCGACGCACCAGCTCTTGCAAGAGGCGAATCGCTCCAGTATTGCCGCCAACCAGCAGACCGCCTCTCATCTGCGCAATGCCGAGGTCATCACCGCGATGGGCATGTTGCCCAAGCTGCGCGAACGCTGGTTGCGGGATCGGAGCAGTGCGCTCACTGCGCAGCACCGGGCGAGTGCGCGTGCGGGTTTGATCGCAGCATTGTCGAAAACCTACCGCCTGACTTCGCAGTCACTGATCCTGGGCTTGGGTGCTTATTTGGCTATCCGGCGTGAGATTTCGCCAGGCATGGTGATCGCGGGGTCCATTTTGCTCGGACGCGCGCTCGCGCCCATCGATCAGCTGATCGGAAGCTGGCGCACCATGACAGGGGCCCGCACGGCATACCAGCGATTGGCGGAGTTGTTGGCGGAGTATCCCGAGTTGCCCGAGGCGATGCCATTGCCACCGGTGCGCGGCGAGTATGAGCTGGACAAAATGGTCATTGCTCCTTTCGGGGCTCGCATGGCAGTGATCAAGGACTTGACGTTCAAGATTCCGGCCGGCTCGCAACTCGGCGTGATTGGCCCTAGTGCCGCCGGCAAGTCCACCTTGCTCCGCTCATTACTGGGGTTGAATCGTCCGCATTCGGGCACGCTTAGGCTCGATGGTGCCGAAATCTCGCAGTACTCGCGCGCTGCACTGGGGGGCGCCATCGGCTACTTGCCACAGGATGTCGAACTGCTCGACGGCAGCATTTCCGACAACATCGCTCGCTTTGGCGATGTCGATCCGGAGGCAGTTGTGCGGGCCGCACGTCGCGCCGGAGTGCACGAGATGATTCTCGCGCTGCCTGAAGGCTATGAGACCCGGCTGGAGGGGAATTTCACGCTCTCCGCCGGTCAGCGCCAACGGGTCGCGTTGGCACGTGCACTGTACCGAGATCCTGCAGTCGTGATTCTCGATGAGCCGAATTCCAATCTTGATGAAGCGGGCAGCGCCGCGCTGCTCAAGGCGCTTGATGAATTGCGCGAGATCGGCAGCACGGTTGTGATCGTCACGCATCGCAACGGCGTGCTGGAAAAAGCGGATGCCGTACTGTTGCTTGTGGATGGAAAGCTCGCACTGTACGGCACACCGGCTCAGGTTTCGGCGTCCCTCATGCAGCGGCGCTCGGCGCAGGCCGGGACAAAAATGGCAGCAGGAGGTGCCTGATGAATCCGTTCAGGGCATTCCCGAAAAACGCGTCTCAGAAAAACGCCTCTCGCAGCGCGCCGCCAGTGCGGTCCGCTTTTGATGCGCCGGCGAATGAGACCTCGCTTGACCCAGTCATCGAGCGCCGCGAGCGCAGGCTGCGCTACGGAGGATTGCTGGCGATTTTCGCCTTATTCCTTGGTCTTGGAATCTGGTCCGTCAAGGCACCGCTCGATAGTGCTGCCATTGGCAGTGGCGTTGTCGTACTTGAAAAGTATCGCAAATCGGTGGATCACCTCGAGGGAGGCATTGTGCGCGACGTCAGCGTCACCGAGGGTCAGTGGGTTCGTCGCGGTGATGTGCTGGTCACCCTGGAGGATGTGCAAGCTCGAGCGCAGCTGGAGCAGGCGCGTAGCCAGATACTCCTCGATCTGGCGCGTGAAGCCCGGCTGATCGCTCAGCGTGATGGGTTGAATCGGGTCAGTTACCCGCCAGCGCTAACGACTCTGGTCCGCGATCATCGTGCGGCCGAGGCGATGCGCGTGCAGGATCAGACCTTCCGCGTACGACGTCTGGCACAGCAAGGAGAAATTCAGCTCTACGAGCGCCAGATCGAACAACTTCGAGAAAAGATCGCTGGCTTGCGTCAGCAAAAAACGATGCGAGACCGCCTGGTGGACTCTTACGAAAAAGAGCGTTCGGATTTCGAGGCGCTGGCGAAAGAAGGTTATGCCGAGCGGCAGCGGGTGCGGGATATGGAACGTAACCTCGCCATGAATGAAGGGCAGCGCGACTCGCTGCAGAACGACATCGCTTCAGCCGAAGTAGAAATCAGTTCGGCACAATTGAAAATCCTTCAGCTTGATAAAGATCTCCAGCGGGAGGTAGCAAAAGAGCTCTCCGAAGTACAGGTCGAGCTGTTTGCGCTGCGTGAGAAACTGCGGGGATTAGAGGATACCTACCGGCGCACATCCATCGTCGCGCCCGAGGAAGGGCGTGTGCACGGCTTGGCGGTGCACACGCACGGCGAGGTGCTCAAACCCGGATCACATATTCTTGATATTGTTCCAGGCGATGAGACCCTGATCGTGGAAGCCAAGCTCTCGCCACAAGATGTCGATCAGCTGCGTGTGGGGCAAACGGCAGAGGTGCGATTCACGGCGTTCCGTCAGCGTGACATGCCGCGCATCGAGGGCAAGCTCGCCACGCTCTCAGCCGACCGAATGGTGGAGGACGTCAACGGCACCAAGCAGCCCTACTATCTGGGCCGGGTGACGATCACCCCCAAGGGCAAGCAAGACCTTGCCAAGCTCAAGCTTGATCTGGTAGCCGGTATGCCCGCAGATGTGCTGGTGAAGACCGGGCAGCGTACCTTCTGGCACTATCTGACTGCGCCTCTCTCAGACATGCTGGTGCATTCGTTGAAGGAGGATTGAGTTGAATACTCTGCTCAATCGCGGCTTGTCGATCTTCCTGGCCGGCGCGCTCCTCGGCTCTGCGAGTCCATGCCCTGCAACGGATCTGCTGAGTCTGTATCGCTCAGCAATGAACGATAACTCCATGCTCAAGGCGCGCCGCTTCGGTGTGGATCGTGCGCGCGCCGATGCGGATCAGGCCCACAGCCGCCTCTATCCCCAGGCAAGCATTCAATCATCGGTATCTCGGAATGATTACCACGATCCTTCGGGAGATCAGCGCTACAGTGGCCGGCGGAATGTGCTGCAAGCGCGTCAGGCGCTGATCGATCTACCTGCGTACTACCGCAGTGATGGGGCACGCCTCGGCATTGCTCAGGCCGAGCAGGAAGCAGCCAGCGCTCGCGCCGAAGTGTTTGCGCAACTTGCCGATCAATACCTCAACGCCCTCCAGGCAGATGACGAGTTGATGCAGCTTCAGTCAGAAAAAGAAGCTGCACAAAGACAAGTGGAGCGCCTGCGAGCGATGCGAGAGCGAGAGATGGTGAAGGTGACTGATCTGACCGAGGCGATCTCGTGGCTACAGCAGGTCAACACTCGCGAAATTGATGCGCTCACCAAGAGTGAGGCCGCTCAGGTGCGGCTGCGTGAACTTTCCGGCAGAGACACCGGAGTGCTCGCGATGCTGGTTCGCACGGAATTTCCATTGCTGCCCAAGACCATCGAGCACTGGGTGTCTGCAGCTCGCGAAAACAATCCTGCCATCATCGCAAGGCGTGTCGCCTTGCAG
Organism: Oxalobacteraceae bacterium; assembly: GCA_900299005.1. Lineage (GTDB taxonomy): Bacteria > Pseudomonadota > Gammaproteobacteria > Burkholderiales > Burkholderiaceae_D > Pernthalerella. Next base: position 11,792 of record OMID01000050.1, on the reverse strand, counting down.
GCAAGTCACCGTGCTGCCGAGGCGGCGCGCGCCGAGCACTACCCACAGCTATCGCTATCATTGCAGTACAGCCAGTCCAACCTCACGTATGACAATCTTTCCCAGCGGGGGTATGACGTAGGCAGTGCATCGCTTGAACTGCGGATACCGATTTATGAGGGCGGCCGGGTCACGGCGGCTGAGGCCTCCGCGCTGGCACAGCAGGCGATTGATGAGGCACAGCTGGAAAGCCTCATGCGCGAGGTGGAGCGTGACACGCGAGTCGCTTACGCATCGGCGCAAGCGAATCGGGCACGCATTGATTCCACGAATGCTGAAGTTGATGCGCTGACCCAAACGGTGCGTGCACAGGAGCGCGGCTACGAATTGGGCGCTGCTACGGTGATCCATGTGCTGGATGCGCGTCGCAGGCTGCTGCGTGCCCGGGTCGATCAATCCATGGCACGCTATGACTATTTGCGCGATCTGATTGGTCTGACGGTGCGGTCTGGCCGTCTTACTGAAGCGGAGGTGGCTGGCTTTAACCAGTGGCTGGGCCCTCGGACTGATTGATCCCTGCCCTTCTTCAGACCGGCGAGTGCGCACGCACGTTGTATGATGCAGCGTAGGCGGCAATGGCTCGTCGGCGCATGTCTCGTTGGCGGCTGCTCCTTGTCAACGACACCAAAGCAAGGACCACGGTGCTGCCGATGGTTCAATGCCGTTGAACGCAGCCCGACTGCATTCCTTCTTTTATTTTTCTTCTTCGATTATTCCATCTTCGGACATGACGTTTCCCGCGCTGCAGCCTGCTTGTTGGCAGGTGGGTGAACACGGTGAATTGTTCGCGCCGCATTATGGCGACGTCTATGCCAGCCGCAGCGGTGCCTGGGAGCAGGCGCAGACAGTATTTATCGAAGGGTGTGAATTACCGGAGCGCGCCAAGGCTGTCTCATGTATCCGCTTGCTGGAAACGGGCTTCGGACTGGGCGTGAATTTTCTGGCGACCTGGGCCTGGCTAAGACGGAGTGGGCACTCGACGCGGCTGCGCTACGTGGCCATTGAAAAGCATCCCTTCTCCATGGAGGATATGCAGGCTGCCTTGTTGATCGCCATCCGGTCTGCACCTGCAATGTGGGTTCCCGAGCTGCAGGATCTGGCCGAGCGCCTGATCGCTGCGTGGCCGCCGCTGATTCACGGCTTTCATACGGTACCACTCGATGAACAGGTCACCCTGACCCTGGCCTTCGGTGATATTCGTACCGTGATGACCTCGGTGCAGGGTTGCTTTGATGCGTTTTATCTGGACGGCTTCGCGCCGGATCGAAATCCGGACATGTGGTCCGGCGCGACCTTACAGCGAATCGCGGATATTGCGGCGCCTGGCGCACGACTGTCGAGCTGGTGTGTGGCTGGTGCGGTGCGCGCTGCACTCTCGGAGGCTGGATTTGCTGTCAGCAAGCGCCCGGGCTTTGGTGCGAAACGCCACCGCTTGTTTGCCTGCTGGCCGAAAGCGCAGGTGCCGCGATTATCTTGTAATGAATTATCGTCATCCGTGCTGATCATGGGTGCCGGCATTGCGGGCGCTAGCATGGCGCGTCAGCTCGCGGTGCGCGGCTTTCCAGTGACGGTGATCGAGCAGCACCAACCGGCCAGCGGCGGATCAGGCAATCCCGTTGCTGTGGTGCGACCGGAGCCGGGAAGCGATGAGAACCCGATCGCCGCTTTTTCTGCTGCCGGTGTGATCTGGCTGGCGCAATGGCTCGCCCTGTATGGACTAACGGTGCCTCATGCATTTTGCGGCGCCTTGCGCATTGTGCGTGACCAGCGTCGCCACGAGAAGCTTCGATCGTATGCCCTGACCCAGCCGGATGACTGGCTAGTGGAAGTTGATGCCGCACATGCAAGCGAGCTCTGCGGCCAGCGTCTCGCCGCTGACGCATTCTTGCTGCCCAAAGCAGGGTGGGTAGAGCCCGCCGCGCTGGTCAAGACCATGCTTGATCATCCGCGCATCACGCTTCAGACGGGCGTCAGGGCGACGGCCTTATCTCAGGTTGCGACGGGCTGGAGACTGGTGCTCTCGGATGGCAGCAAATTGGACGCCGAGCGCGTCGTGCTGGCAGACGCCTTTGGCGAGCTCAGTCCGGTGAGGCTGGCAGTGGACAAGGCGCGTGGGCAGCTGTCTTCGCTGCCGGCGCGCGAGGGTCAAAATTTGGAAATGATCGTTTGTCGCGATGGCTACATCACACCGGCAGTCAATGGCGCGCATGCAATCGGCGCGACCATCCAGTATGACGATGAGCAGGCGTCGGCGCGGTGGGCTGATGATGAAGAAAATTTCCGGCGGCTGGAGCGTTTGCTGCCCGGGTTTGCTCACTCCGCAGCGCAGCTGAAGAGCAGCCGTGTCTCATGGCGGGCTACTACGCAGGACAGGCTGCCATTGGTCGGAAAGATTGCCGAGGGGTTGTATGCCAGTTTGGGTCACGGATCGCGCGGCATTGCCTGCGCGCCTCTGTGTGCGGAATGGCTGGCATCCCTGATGCTGGGCGAACCTTTACCAATGGGTGGGGAGTGGGTAGCGAGGCTAAATCCGCTGCGCTTTCGCTAAAGGCGCAGCAGCGTCGACAATTCAGCCAAACAGACGAGCCAGCTCCACTCCGGGTTCGGGGGCGCGCATGAAGGCTTCCCCGACCAGGAAGGCATGCACGTGGGCATCACGCATGCGCTGCACATCTTCAACGCCCAGAATGCCCGATTCGGTGATGACGATCTTGTCTGGCGTGATTCTTGGCAGCAGCTCGAGGGTGGTATCCAGGGTCGTCTCGAAGGTGCGCAGGTTACGGTTGTTAATGCCCAGCATGGCGGTATTGAGCTTGAGTGCGGCATCAAGTTCTTCTGCGTCGTGCACCTCGACCAGAACACCCATGCCCAGTTCATGCGCACAGGCTTCGAGCTCGCGCATCAGTCCGTGATCCAGCGCGGCGACAATCAGCAGCACGCAGTCGGCGCCCCAGTGTCGTGCCTGGTAGATCTGGTAGGGATCAACGATGAAATCCTTGCGCAGCACTGGGATCGTGCAGGCTGCGCGTGCCTGCTGCAGGTAATCGGGACTGCCCTGAAAAAAATGGACATCTGTCAGCACTGACAAGCAGGCGGCACCATGGTCTGCGTAGCTCTTGGCGATGTCTGCCGGCCGAAAATCTTCGCGGAGTACGCCCTTCGATGGGGAGGCTTTTTTGATTTCAGCGATAACGCCCGCCTTGCCGACGGCGATTTTCTCGCGCAGGCTGACTTCGAAATCGCGCAGCTGGCTGCGTGCCTCGCGATCAGATTCTACATCGCGACGTAGGCTGGCGAGGCCCTGATATTTTTTTGCGGCGCTGACCTCATCAGCTTTGACGTCGAGTATTTTTTTGAGAATGTCGGACATTATCGGGCGGTATCGGGTCAGGCGAATTGCCGGGTAAAGCGGATGAACTGATCGAGCTTGGTGCGCGCCTTGCCGGAGGCGATCGCTTCTCTTGCTTGGGTAATGCCCTCGCTGATACTGGGTGCTGCTCCAGAGGCATACAGGGCGGTGCCGGCATTTAAGATCACGATATCGCGTGCCGCACCTGCGGTATTACTCAGCGCTTCCTGAATGCGTTCAATTGATTCGCTAGCACCATTGACTTTGAGGTTGCGGCTGGAGGTCATTTGCAGTCCGAAGTCTTCGGGGTGAATGTCATATTCGCGAATTTCGTCATTGACCAACTCGCCAACCATGGTCGCCGCACCCAGTGACACTTCGTCCATGTTGTCGCGCGCCCAGACTACGACGGCGTGCCGGGCGCCTAGTCGTTGCAGCACACGGGCCTGTATGCCGACCAGATCAGGATGGAACACGCCCATCATGATGTTTGGGGCGCCCGCTGGATTGGTTAGGGGTCCCAGGATATTGAAGATTGTCCGAACGCCCAGTTCTCTGCGCACCGGCGCGGCATGCTTCATTGCCGCATGATGATTCGGCGCGAACATGAAACCGATGCCTGTCTCCTGAATGGATTGGGCAACTTGTTCGGGGGTGAGATTGATGTTGGCACCCAACGCCTCAAGTGCATCGGCGCTGCCAGAAGACGAGGATACACTGCGGCCACCATGTTTGGCGACGCGCGCACCGGCCGCAGCCACCACGAACATCGTGGCCGTAGAAATATTGAAGGTGTTTGCACCGTCGCCACCGGTGCCGACAATATCGACCAGATGGCCTGCATCGGGCACTACCACCTTGGTGGCGAATTCACGCATAACCTGCGCTGCGGCGGCAATTTCGCCGATGGTTTCTTTTTTGACGCGCAGGCCCATGGTCAGTGCAGCAATCATGACGGGGGACATCTCGCCACCCATGATTTGCCTGAAAAGCTCAAGCATCTCGTCATGGAAAATTTCGCGGTGTTCGATACAGCGCAGCAGTGCTTGTTGTGGTGTGAGCGTCATGGGCGTCTCGGGATTCAGGTCCTCAGGAAGTTTTTCAGCAATGCATGGCCGTGCTCGGAGAGGATGGATTCCGGGTGAAATTGCACGCCTTCGACAGGATATTGCCGGTGACGTACGCCCATGATCTCGCCATCGGCAGTCCACGCGGTGACTTCAAGGCAATCCGGCAGTGATTCGCGTTCGATCGCCAGCGAGTGGTAGCGGATAATGGTGTAGGGGGAAGGCAGACTTTTGAATACGCCAACACCCGTGTGTTGTAGGGGCGAGGTCTTGCCGTGCATGACTTGTTTTGCGCGGATCACCTTGCCGCCAAATGCTGCGCCTATGCTCTGATGTCCGAGACAGACGCCCAGCATCGGCAGCTTGCCGGCGAAATGCTGAAGCACTGGCACCGACACCCCTGCCTCATGGGGTGTGCAGGGGCCTGGCGAGATACAGATACGCGCAGGATTGAGTTTCTCGATCTGTTCGATCGTGATTTCATCATTACGGTAGGTGCGGACATCCTCGCCCAACTCGCCGAAATACTGAACCAGGTTGAAGGTGAACGAGTCGTAATTATCGATCATTAGCAGCATCTCAGATCTCCCCGTCCAGTCCGTCTTGTACCTGCTCTGCAGCGCGCAGTACTGCGCGCGCTTTGTTCTCAGTCTCCAGCCATTCCATTTCGGGCACCGAATCAGCGACGATGCCCGCCGCTGCCTGGGCATAAAGCATGCCGTCCTTGATGACGCCAGTGCGAATGGCAATAGCCAGATCCATCTCACCCCCAAATGACAAGTAACCGCAGGCGCCGCCATAGATGCCGCGTTTGACGGGCTCGAGCTCGTCGATCAGTTCCATGGCGCGCACCTTGGGTGCGCCGGACAAGGTGCCCGCAGGGAAGGTGGCACGCAGCACATCAAGGTTCGTCATGTCGGATTTGAGCGTGCCTTCCACATTCGAGACGATATGCTGGACGTGGGAATATTTTTCGATCACGAATTGATCCGTGACTTTGACGCTACCGATTTCTGCGATGCGACCAATGTCATTGCGCGCAAGATCGATCAGCATCACATGCTCGGCAATTTCTTTGGGATCTGCGAGTAATTCTTCCGCTAGTTGAGCGTCTTTTTCTGGTGTCGCGCCACGTGGCCGTGTGCCCGCCAGCGGGCGAATGGTGACTTTCTTTTTGCCCTCAGGCGTGCCTTCATTGCGCACCAGGATCTCGGGCGAGCTGCCGACGATTTGCATATCGCCGAAGTTGTAGAAGTACATATAAGGCGACGGGTTCAGCGAGCGCAGCGCACGATACAGCGACAGCGGAGAGTCAACATACGGTTTGCGGATGCGCTGCCCTACCTGGACCTGCATCAGATCTCCCGCCATGATGTATTCCTTGGCTTTGGCGACGGCTGCTAGGTAGTCTTTTTTGTCGAAGTCGCGAATTGCCTCGGTGCGCACTGAGGCCGAGGTGACTGGCACATCGACGGCCCGCCGCAGCATCGCTCGGAGATCTTTGAGTCGCTGCTTGACCTTGCTAAAAGCCTCCGGTTGGGTAGTGTCGGCATAAACAATCAGGTATAGCTTGCCGGAGAGGTTGTCGATAACAGCGAGTTCTTCGGTTAGCAGCAGCTGGATATCGGGTAGCTTGAGTTCATCGGGCGGTGCGGTGTTTTCCAGCCGGCGCTCAATGTAGCGTACGGCATCGTAGCCAAAATAGCCCGCCAGCCCACCGCAGAAGCGTGGCATGCCTGGGCTGATCGCCACCTTGTAGCGAGATTGGAATTCGGCGATGAAATCGAGCGGGTTGTGATTCGAGGTTTCGACGACCTCGCCGTGGCGCACGACCTCGGTGCGCTTTCCGTACGAGCGCAGCAGCGTGCTGGCGGGAAGGCCGATGAAAGAATATCGGCCAAAACGCTCGCCGCCCACCACGGACTCCAGAAGGAAGGTGTTCTTGCCGAGGTTCTGTGTCTGCGCGAGCTTGAGATACAGCGTGAGGGGTGTTTCCAGATCTGCGAAGGCTTCAGCGAGCAGGGGAATGCGGTTGTAGCCTTGCGCGGCCAGCGATTTGAATTCAAGTTCAGTCATGTTCCTCTCCGGGCCGCCATTGTAAGTGAGTGGCGGTTCGTTCAAAAAACCAGCCGGCCCGAACAGAGCCGGCAGCAAGCAGCGATATCAGCCGATATGTGTTTGCCAGCGTCGCCACAGCCAGGCCTCGAAGGCGCCCGGTGGGCTCAGCTTAGTTTTTTTGACAAGAAACATGGTGGTGGTTATCAAGCGGCGATCAGATCCGCCGCAATGGGAAGTGCCGCGACTATACCATCCGGGGAGATACTCTGGACAGAGTGTCAGTGCAGGCGAGTACCACGCCGCTCGACCTCTCGGCACTGAATGCCAGGTATGGCGGGTGGCGCATCAGGCATTGGGTAGCGCTGACGACCCATTGACGCTCGGCGCGCATGCCGGCCATGAAGCTCGGTTCAGGAGAGTTCACACAGCAGCGAGCTGGCTGCGCATGGCATCGATGATGGCCTTGTAATCCGGTTTGCCGAAAATGGCGGAGCCGGCAACGAACGTATCGGCGCCGGCTCTGGCGACCTCGGCGATGTTCTCTACTTTGATACCCCCGTCGACCTCAAGCAGGATGTCGCGCCCGCTGGCGTTGATCATCTGGCGAACAGCGCGTACTTTTTTAAGTGCCTCTCCAATGAAAGATTGGCCGCCGAAACCGGGATTAACCGACATGATCAGGATGAGATCGACCTTGTCCATGACATGCTCGAGATGATGGAGTGGCGTCGCAGGGTTGAATACCAGCCCCGCCTTGCAACCCTGGTCGCGGATCAGTTGCAGGGTGCGGTCGATGTGCTCTGAAGCTTCGGGATGGAAGCTGATGATGTTGGCGCCAGCCTTCGCAAAGTCAGGAATAATGCGGTCGACCGGCTTGACCATCAGGTGCACATCGATCGGCACTTGCACATGTGGTCTGATCGCTTGGCAGACCAGCGGGCCGATTGTCAGATTGGGAACATAGTGATTGTCCATCACATCGAAATGGATTATGTCGGCGCCTGCCGCGACAACCTCGCGGACTTCCTCGCCCAGGCGGGCGAAATCGGCAGAAAGAATGCTGGGTGCGATGCGGTAGGTGGACATGAATATTCCCTTGAGTCGAGGCGGGAATTTTAACCTCCCCGCGCGAAGTGCCGCTTGCAGAGTGTCCTGAATTCGTGTGCAATCGCTTGCTGTGCGCAGTGTCGGCGGCGCCCGTGGTGGTCGACCCTGCGAGTGCTTTACATCGAACCCATCGGAAGGAAGCTTGGCCTTTATGTCGACTTATCAGATGACTGTCACTGTGCAGGCGCGCTACCTGGAAGAGCAGTCTGATCCAGACCACTCGCGCTACGCGTTCGCCTATGCAGTCACTATCAGGAACACGGGAAGCGTCGCTGCGCAGCTGATCTCTCGTCACTGGATCATCACGGACGCCAATAATCAGGTGCAGGAGGTAAAGGGACTGGGCGTGGTTGGTCATCAGCCTTTTCTGCAGCCTGGCGAGCAGTTCGAGTACACCAGTGGCGCCTCACTGCCGACCCCGCAGGGAACCATGCGGGGCGAGTATTTTTGCGTTGCGGAGGATGGCGAGCGGTTCGGGGCGCCAATTCCGGAATTCATCTTGTCTTTGCCGCGGACGCTGCACTGATGGCACGGCTCCCAACATGCCGGTTCGCGACCGTGGGCTCAGTCGTCGTCGTTTTTACCCGAGAACATCGTCCACCAGACAATAAACACCAGCAGTCCCAGTGCCAAGCCTGCCTCAAGAAATAACAGCCACATATCGCGTGTTCCAATTTCCCAAACGTCTCAGTGTAACCTTCGCGCTGGCCATGTCGCTGGGGGTGCTGGTTGGTTGCGCGACCCCGGTAAAGCACACGTCCGCCACCAAGCTGCCAGCGTCCTCTGAGGTGGCCGCCCCGGCTGCGCTGCCGGTGGCTCCTCCCCCGTTGACATCGCCCTCGAGCGTGAAACCGGCCGAGTATCTGCGCGTGGCGAGTTTCAGTGATCTCCCCGGCTGGACCGAGGACGATTTGCGTCAAAGCTGGCCGGCGATGCTTGCAAGTTGTGATGCGCTGGGCAGACGACCCGAGTGGAACTCTGTGTGCGCTGCTGCGTTGGCTGTCAATCCGACAGACGAAAAGTCGGTGCGCGCATTCTACGAGTCGCAATTCATTCCTCACCAGCTGCGCAATCTCGACGGCAGCTTGCAGGGGACGGTGACAGGGTATTACGAGCCATTGCTCAAAGGATCTCGCACGCGCTCCGGGCCTTATCAGACGGCGCTGTACCGTGCACCTGAAGATCTCTTGACTATCGATCTGGGCGGACTTTATCCCGAACTGAAGCACATGCGCCTTCGCGGCCGACTGGTCGGGAACAAGGTGGTGCCTTATCCTGGCAGGGCGGAGCTGGCTCAGCAGAATCTGCTCGCCGGTAGGGAGCTATTATGGGTTGATGACCCGGTCGAGGCCTTCTTTCTTCAGGTGCAGGGATCCGGGCGGGTATTCATCGAGAACACGAGAGAGACAGTCCGAGTCGCCTATGCGGATCAGAATGGTCATCCTTATCGCTCGATAGGGCGCTATCTGGTGGACCAGGGAGAACTCACCCTGGATCAGGCATCGATGCAGGGCATCAAGGCCTGGGTCGCCGCCAATCCGGCTCGGCGCCAGGAGCTATTGAACACCAATCCGAGCTTTGTTTTTTTCCGCGAAGAGAAAATCGCTGACCCCGCGAAGGGACCGAAGGGTGCGCTTGGTGTTCCTCTGACGCCGCACCGATCGATTGCGATTGATCCGCAATTCGTCAGTCTTGGTGCTCCCGTGTTTGTCTCGACGACGCTACCCAATGCAGCTCAGCCGCTGCGCAGGCTGATGCTGGCGCAGGATACCGGAGGCGCTATTCGCAATCCGGTGCGGGCTGATTGTTTTTGGGGATTCGGCGCCGAGGCAGGGGAACTCGCCGGCCGAATGAAGCAAGCCGGCCAGATGTGGGTGCTGCTGCCTCCCACCTTGGCTCTTCAATCCCCGTGACTCATGCGCCCCCGAATGAGAGCCTTGGCCGTGCGCGCCTTTCCGGGCCGCGCCAATGTGCCGAGGTTGAAGGTGGCCATGGATGTTCAATCCCCGGATCGGCGCACGCGTCTGAATGATTGAGGCCGAGAGGCGTTGGGCTGAGGCGGCAACCTATCCATAGCACCAGCGCTGCATCCATGGTTACATTGTGGAGCTCGAACCAGTCTGGCACGAGCTTTGCGCCAATATGCCTTGCAATCCCATGGTCTCCCCGCATGATCGCGCAATGCGCCTTGTGCATCGCGCACAGCACTCGCGAGTGTTGCTCCAGGTGAGACCGGGCAACAGGGAATTCGTGCTTCTCCATCAGCCGCTGCTCGATACCGAAAGCTTGTTCCATTCGCTCGAGCAGACGCGTGTAAAAAGCATTCACTTCCTGTTCTTTGCAAGCACCCAGCTGGTGGGTCAGCTGCCTGAGCCGCTGATGCGGCTCGTTAAGTTGCGTAATGTCTGAAAACATGATGAGACCGCAATGAGTAACAACCCAGGACGAAAACCAAATATCAGCGTCAGCGGTGGAGTCAGGCGACTAGCTGGGTCGCCCGGCCAGTTGAGCTTGCGAGACGGGTTTTTTTCAGAGACGCTCGTCTTTAACATTAGCGTCCCATCTCCACCTGTCAAGCGCATCCGGTCAATCCGGTCTGCCTCGATGATAGCCATGCCGCTAAAATAGCCGTCTCGACACACGGAAATTTACAAACGGGAGCTGCGCATGACTTATGAAAACATTCTGCTGGAGACACATGGCAAGGTTGCTGTGATCAAGCTGAATCGCCCCAAAGCACTCAATGCGCTCAATGATCAGCTCATGAATGAGTTGGGGGAAGCGCTGCTTGGTTTTGATGCTGATGAACAGATTAATTGCATCGTCATCACGGGTAACGAGAAGGTATTTGCGGCCGGCGCAGACATCGCCGCGATGGCTTCATACACCTTCATGGATGTCTACAAAGGAGAATACATCACTCGCAACTGGGAGCAGATCCGGCGCGTCCGCAAACCGATCATAGCGGCCGTTGCCGGCTACGCCCTAGGGGGTGGCTGCGAGCTCGCCATGATGTGCGACTTCATTATCGCCGCCGAGACTGCAAAGTTTGGTCAGCCTGAGATCAAGTTGGGCACGATACCCGGCGCTGGCGGCACCCAACGCCTGCCGCGCGCAGTGTCGAAGGCCAAAGCCATGGATATGTGTCTGACCGCGAGGATGATGGACGCTGCAGAGGCCGAGCGCGCAGGACTGGTATCGAGGATCGTGCCGGCCGAGAAGTTGATGGATGAAGCCCTGGAGGCCGCAACAGTCATTGCTTCCATGTCGCTGCCCTCGGTCATGATGATCAAAGAATCGGTCAATCGCGCCTATGAATCTTCGCTGACCGACGGCGTCCAATACGAGCGCAGGCTGTTCCACAGTACGTTTGGCACCGAAGACCAGAAAGAGGGTATGAAGGCATTTCTTGAGAAGCGCTTGCCAAATTTCCGAGGTCTTTGATATATTCCGCGTCCCCCTGCAAACCTGTTATCAAAAAGCTAACTCCCATGAGAAAAGGCGGCGGATATGTGGGAGATGCGTGGTCTCGCGAAGGGCGGACGACACCATTCACCGATGCTATTCAGGGCAACCAGCGTGGACACGGGGCTTGACGGAAATTGCGAGACGCTGCATAATCCCGCTTCTTTGCTGCCAACGAACTAACGGTTCGATCGCAAAGAAGAGCTGAAAAAGTTAAGCGAAGGTTCTTGACGAAGATCGCGAAGCAGTACATAATTCCGCTTCTTTGCTGCTGCAAACAAAACGATTTGTGGCCAGCGAAAGCAGGGCGAAAGCCAAAGAATTCTGAGGTTCTTTAAAAATTAACAGCCGATAAGTGTGGGCGCTTGGTGGCGTGCGGCGATGAAGCTTCGGCGGCATCGCAATACTTTAAAAATCAAGTGCTCACAAAAAATATAGGTAAGTTCGCAAGAGCTTATCCTGTCAGTATTTTGAGTGAGCGACGGTTCTTCGGAACCTGCCAGAAATGGCACAACAGAGATTGAACTGAAGAGTTTGATCCTGGCTCAGATTGAACGCTGGCGGCATGCCTTACACATGCAAGTCGAACGGCAGCGCGGGCTTCGGCCTGGCGGCGAGTGGCGAACGGGTGAGTAATACATCGGAACGTGCCCTAGAGTGGGGGATAACTAGTCGAAAGATTAGCTAATACCGCATACGATCTACGG
>OMID01000049.1 GCA_900299005.1 Oxalobacteraceae bacterium | reverse complement strand
TGACGATGACGATGACCTTGACGACGAGGATGACGACGCATGAAGCAGGATTTCGCGGGCTGGCGCAAGGCCGTCCAGTCCGAGATGGAAGCTCTGCTGTTATCGCATCTGCCCAAGGCCGATGCCTTGCCAAAGCGGCTGCATGAGGCAATGCATTATGCCGTACTCGATGGCGGCAAGCGCGTGCGCCCCTTGCTGGTGTTTGCCGCAGGCGAACTGTTTGATGCGCCGCGCGATGCGCTGGAGCGATCGGCCTGCGCAGTGGAGATGATTCATGCGTACTCGCTGGTGCACGACGACATGCCCTGCATGGATGATGATGATCTTCGGCGTGGCAAGCCCACAGTGCACAAGCGCTATGACGAAGCGACGGCGCTCTTGGTCGGGGATGCGCTTCAGTCGCAGGCATTCGAAGTGGTCGCTGGCGGCGGGCTCGATGCATTGCGCAAGGTCGCCATGATGTCTTGCCTTGCTCGCGCGGCGGGCTCGCGAGGCATGTGCGGCGGGCAGGCCATTGATCTGGACTCGGTCGGTATTGCGCTTTCGAGAGAACAACTGGAGCAGATGCACCGATTGAAGACCGGCGCACTGCTTGAGGCATCGGTGATGCTGGGCGCCATGGCGGGTAAATCATTGCAGGACTCCGAAGCTGGGGCTCTGCATGCTTATTCGGCATCGATCGGTTTGGCTTTTCAGGTGGTTGATGACATTCTGGATACAACGGCCGATTCCGTGACGCTGGGGAAAACGGCGGGCAAGGATGCCGCCAATAACAAGCCTACCTATGTGTCTATCCTCGGGCTGGACGAGTCGCTTGCCCTTGCAGAGAAGTTGCGGCAGGATGCCCATGAAGCGCTGCGCCCTTTCGGGCATCGCGCGCTGCGGCTGGGCGAACTTGCCGACCTGATCGTACAAAGGACTACCTGAGAACACCCCGAGACGCTATGACTCTTTTGCAAAAAATAAACGATCCGGCGGAACTGAGGACGCTCTCTCGCGCAGAGCTTGGCATGCTCGCCGACGAGCTGCGAACGTATCTGCTTGAATCGGTTGCGCGTACTGGCGGCCATTTGTCGTCCAACCTCGGCACGGTCGAGCTGACGATCGCCCTGCATTACGTCTTCAACACGCCAGAAGACCGTATCGTTTGGGATGTGGGTCATCAGACCTACCCGCACAAGATACTTACGGGCCGTCGTGACCGCATGCCGACCCTGCGTCAGCAGGGGGGGCTGTCCGGCTTTCCTCGTCGCGACGAGAGCATCTACGACACTTTCGGCACTGCGCATTCGTCGACTTCCATCTCAGCCGCACTCGGCATGGCGCTCGCTGCCCGCACCAAGGGCGAGAAGCGCCACTCGGTGGCCGTGATTGGTGACGGTGCGATGACCGCCGGCATGGCTTTCGAGGCACTCAACAATGTCGGTGTGTATGAAGACATCAAGATGCTGGTGGTGCTCAACGATAACGACATGTCGATTTCGCCCCCAGTAGGCGCACTCAACCGATATCTTGCTCGCCTGATGTCCGGCAAATTCTACGCAGCCGCGAAAAACGTGGGCAAGTCGATGCTGCCACCTTCAATGCGCGAGCTGGCCAAGCGTTTTGAAGAGCACGCAAAAGGTATGCTGGTGCCAGCGACACTCTTCGAGGAATTCGGGTTGAACTACATTGGTCCGATAGATGGACATGACCTCGAATCGCTGATTCCGACGCTGCAAAATCTGAAGAATCTCGATGGTCCCCAGTTCCTGCATGTCGTAACCAAGAAAGGCCAGGGCTACAAGCTCGCCGAAGCCGATCCGGTGCTGTATCACGGCCCAGGTAAATTCAACCCAAGCGAGGGCATCAAGCCCGCGACCGTCACCAAAACCACCTACACGCAAGTATTCGGCGACTGGCTGTGCGATATGGCGGCACAGGACGAGCGTCTGGTCGGCATCACCCCGGCGATGCGTGAAGGCTCGGGTATGGTGAGATTCGAGCAGCAATTCCCCGAGCGTTACTACGATGTGGGCATCGCAGAGCAGCACGCCGTGACCTTTGCGGCAGGTCTGGCCTGCGAAGGTCTAAAGCCCGTGTTGGCGATTTATTCCACCTTTTTGCAGCGGGGCTATGATCAGCTGATCCACGATGTCGCGCTGCAAAATCTCGATGTGACCTTTGCGCTGGATCGCGCCGGTCTGGTGGGTGCTGACGGGGCCACCCATGCGGGCAACTATGATCTGGCTTACCTGCGCTGCATTCCCAACATGGTGGTCATGGCGGCTAGCGATGAGAACGAATGCCGTCAGATGCTGACGACCGGTTTCCGCTATCCGGGCCCGGCAGCGGTTCGCTATCCGCGGGGGGTCGGCATAGGCGCGGCCGTGGACGCCTCACTGGCGCCTCTGCCAATGGGCAAGGGTGAGTTAAAGCGCAAAGGTCGTCAGGTGGCGATACTCGCGTTTGGCACCATGCTGGCCCCTTCAATGGGCGCTGCAGAGCTGCTCAATGCCAGCGTTGCCAACATGCGATTCATCAAGCCGCTGGATGCAGCGCTGGTGGCAGAGCTGGCCGCGACACACGAGCTGATCGTGACGGTGGAAGAGGGCTGCATCATGGGTGGCGCGGGTTCTGCGGTTGCCGAGGCGCTGGCTGCCGCCGGCATTGTCAAGCCACTGCTGCAACTGGGCTTGCCGGACAAATTCATCGATCATGGCGATGCACAGCAATTACTGGCGCAGTGCGGACTGGATGCCGCAGGTATCGCGGCATCGATACGGCAGCGTAGTCATGCAGAAGAGCCCAGGCTGGTCGTGAACAACTGATTTTACGACTCGATCGGCTGCCTGATGAGCCCTTCATTGACCAGGGCTCGCGGTTCAGAAAACCAGCAGGTGAGGGTTTTACTGTGACGCGTTTCTGCCTTTTTCCCAGAGCACATCGCTACCACCGGCGAAACGGTTGAGCACACGCGCAAGCACAAACATCAGATCGGACAGCCGATTCACATACTGTCTGGGTTGAGCATGGAGTGTTTCCTCATTGCCCAGCGCAACGATTGAACGCTCGGCGCGGCGGCACACAGTTCGGCATACGTGGGCGAGTGCTGCAGCGCGCGAGCCACCGGGTAATATGAACTCTGACAATGGAGGCAGCGTGGCGTTGTACTTCGCCAGCAGCATGTCCAGACGGATGACCTGAGTGTCTTTGATCATGGTGAAGCCAGGAATGCAAAGTTCGCCTCCAAGGTCGAAAAGATCATGTTGAATGGTGATCAGTTCGTCGCGCAGCGCGGCCGGCATATCTTCGCAGAGCAGGACACCGAGTTGCGAATTCAGCTCATCTACATCTCCCATGGCCTGCACCCGAAGCGCGTCCTTGCGGGTTCGGCTGCCGTCGCCTAGTCCGGTAGTGCCGTCGTCGCCGGTACGAGTAGCGATTTTGGAAAGTCGATTGCCCATATTGTGAAAATTAAAAGAAAGAGCCGTGGAGGATAAGTCAAAATACCTGAGGAGACGCTAAAACCCCCTATTTTATGGCGAGCCAGCATCGCTGTGCGAAGCGGGAGCTTGCCAAACGAAAGGCGTCCCGCGATTTCCCACAGGAGAAATCTTGCGGTGTTCAATGAAGCGCGTCCCCGGTGGCTGTGCGCCCTTGATGAACGCTGGCGTCGGTGTTGCTTGACGCCCTGAGGTCCTTTTTGGGCGAACCCGATCCGGCCATCGCGTATCGCAAGGCGCTACAGGCGAGCTTAGCTGGCGCCATAACCGGACCGCTCTGGCAGTTCAAACCGTAAAGGAACGCGGGGTACAATACGGCGATTCCGGAGAGACCCCGATGAACCATCCTGTCCCGCCCAACGCGCTCAGGCGCGAACTGCCTGCCGAGCTGCTTGCGGAGCTGCGCGAGATTTTTGCTGATCGCCTCTCCACTGCCCAGGCCATACGAGAGCATCATGGCCGCGACGAATCTTCCTACGATCCGATGCTCCCCGATGCAGTGCTGTTTGCGCACTCGACCGACGAAGTTGCGCGGGCTGTTGCCTTGTGCAATCGCTACAAGTTCCCCGTGATCGCTTTTGGCACGGGTACTTCGCTAGAGGGTCATGTGCTGGCACTGCAGGGAGGTTTGTCCATCGATGTCTCACAGATGAATGCGGTACTGGCGGTGAACCCGGAAGACTTGACGGTGACGGTGCAGCCCGGTGTGACCCGCAAGCAGCTCAACGTCGAGATCAAGGACACCGGCCTTTTTTTTCCGATCGATCCTGGGGCAGACGCCTCTATTGGCGGCATGGCCGCCACCCGCGCGTCGGGAACGAACGCGGTGCGCTACGGCACCATGCGCGAGAATGTTTTAGCCTTAACGGTCGTCACGGCAGAGGGCAAGATCATCAAGACAGGCACTCGTGCGAAAAAATCGTCGGCCGGTTACGACCTGACGCGCTTGTTTGTTGGCAGTGAAGGCACGCTGGGCATCAT
Source organism: Oxalobacteraceae bacterium (assembly GCA_900299005.1). Lineage (GTDB taxonomy): Bacteria > Pseudomonadota > Gammaproteobacteria > Burkholderiales > Burkholderiaceae_D > Pernthalerella. The sequence continues at coordinate 24,061 of OMID01000049.1, read as the reverse complement.
TACCGAAATCACGCTTAAGATTTATCCCCAGCCTGAAGCTCTCTCTGCAGCCGTCTGTTCTTTCCCGGATATTGGCAGTGCGATCAACACCGTGATTCAGACCATACAAATGGGTGTGCCAGTCGCGCGTGTTGAATTCCTCGATGAGAACGGCGTGAGAGCACTGAACAAGCACGACAAGCTCACCCTGCCCGAGAAGCCGTTGCTGCTCTTTGAATTCCATGGCAGCGAGCATGGCGTGAAGGAGCAGGCGGAGCTGGTGCAACAGATCGCCGACGAGCACGGCGCGATCGGGTTCGAATGGGCGACCCGCCCCGAGGATCGCTCGCGCCTCTGGCAGGCTCGTCACAATGCGTATTTCGCGCTGCTGCAGCTGCGTCCGGGCAGCCGGGCGATTGCTACCGACTGCTGTGTGCCGATCTCTCGCCTTGCCGATTGCCTGCTCGACACCAAGGCCGATTGCGAGCGCGAGAATATCGTGCATGGCATCGTCGGTCATGTAGGGGATGGCAATTTCCACGTGCAGATGATGGTCGACACCAGCGATCCTGCTGATGTGGCACGCGCCGAGGCCGTCAACGAGCGCATGGTGGCGCGTGCCATTGCGATGGACGGCACCTGTACTGGCGAACATGGTATTGGCTTGCACAAGATCGACTTCCTCATTCAGGAGCACGGCGAAGGCGCAGTTGATCTGATGCGCTCCATCAAACATGCGCTCGACCCCAACAATATTCTGAATCCCGGCAAAGTCATTCGCTGGTAAATCCACGGGTCTGGTTTCATTCCCCACGCAGACGGTCTCTGAGCTCATGGCGACACGTATTCCTCCGGTTCACGCGCTGTCTGCTTTCGAGGCCGCTGCGCGCCATGGGTCCTTTGCGCTGGCGGCTGAGGAGTTGTGCATCACCCCATCGGCGCTCTCGCATCGCATTCGCCTGCTCGAAGAATTTGTGGGCGAGCGTTTGTTCATTCGTGATGGCCGTAACGTTGGGCTGTCCGAATTCGGCCGCCGCTATCTCGACGTTGTGCGTCAGGCACTGCGCACCCTGACTGATTTTCCGATGCCACGACGTGCTGCCCCCGTGCAGCCGCGCGTCAAACTGACGCTACCACCGACTTTTGCGCGCTATCTGCTCGTACCTCGTCTTGCATCATTCACCGAGCAGCATCCAGACATCGCGGTGGAAATTTATTTATCTGTCCCACTGTACGATCTGTCGCTGGCCGAGAGTGATCTCGAGGTACGTTTCGGGCCGGGCAAGTACCCGAACCTGCAATCGGAAAAACTTTTCTCTGAGCCGACCTTTGTTATCTCCAGTCCGGCGTATCTGAACAAGGTTGGCGAGATCAGCGTTCCAGAAGATTTGCAGAAAGCCACGCTGATTCGTTCCGCGCTTGAGCCCTGGCAGCCCTGGTTTGAAGCTGCCGGTCTCGACTGGCCGGAGCCCAGTGCTGGTTTGCGTGTGGATGATCTCGGATTATTGCTCGAGGCAGTGCGTCATGGTCATGGCATAGGCCTCACTCGTGAGCACTTTGCGCGTGAATTGCTCGATAGCGGGGAGGTCGTTCGTCTGTTCGACATGCAGACGGCAACGCCACCGCATGTCTATTACATGGTCTATGAAAAGCAGGTCACCGAGCGCCCTGAAGTAGTCGCTTTTTTACAGTGGATGCAAACGACTTTCCGCAGCGCCTGAGTCTTTGCCAGCCCGCAGATTCGCCTATGCCGCCTCTCGATTATTTGCCGGTCGGTGTTTGTTGCGTTGTTTGCCTCGAGTGCGCCTGAGGTGTGCCCCCGGTGCGCCCCCGCGTCAAGCGCAAGAGCACTTGGGTATGCCGCACCAGGTACGATCGGACGGGAGCCTCAGGCATGCTGCTTTGCTCTCGCCAAAAACTTTCATCATTCCCGGCAAAGCTTTTCAGCGGAAACCGGGGCGAATCCAGACAGCCCGACCAAGGCTTTCGATACACTAGTGCCCTTTGCAAGGCCGGCGAGCCGCGATTGGATCTCGTCAGCGCCCGCACACAGGATGCCCCATGAATGTTCCCTCCGCCCCCGGTTTTGCTGTGTCTCGACAACGTGAGGTCGTCGCGGCGCTAAGAGAGGTACTGCCCGCGGCGGCAGTGCTGTTCAATGAAGAGGATACCCGGCCTTACGAGTGTGACGGCTTGTCCGCCTACCGTCAGCTCCCCATGGTGGTGGTTTTGCCGGAGAGTGAAGCGCAGGTCGTCGCGGTACTCAAGACCTGTCGGCGACTGTCGGTGCAGATAGTGCCGCGTGGTGCGGGTACCGGTCTCTCAGGGGGCGCAACACCGATTGCGGATGGCGTGGTGCTGTCAACCGCCCGACTCAACCGCATCGTCACCGTTGATCCGTACGCGCGTACTGCAGTTGTTCAGCCCGGTGTGCGTAACCTCGCGATCTCGGAAGCTGCAGCGCCACACGGGTTGTATTATGCGCCCGACCCATCCTCGCAAATTGCCTGCACCATAGGTGGCAATGTCGCCGAGAACTCGGGTGGCGTGCACTGCCTGAAATACGGACTCACGGTGCACAATGTACTGCGCGTGCGCATGGTGACGATTGAGGGCGAGGTTGTCGAACTGGGGAATGCAGCTTTCGATGCGCCCGGCCTTGATTTGCTCTCTGTGTTTATCGGCTCTGAAGGCATGCTGGGCGTGGTGACGGAAGTCACGGTCAAGTTGGTGCCCAAGCCACAGACGGCGCGAGTAATCATGGCGTCATTTGATGATGTGGTCAAAGGTGGTAATGCGGTAGCCAATGTCATTGCTGCTGGCATCATCCCTGCCGGACTGGAAATGATGGACAAGACCAGTTCCAGGATGGTGGAGCCTTTCGTCAAGGCAGGCTATGACACCGATGCCGAGGCTATCCTGCTGTGCGAATCCGATGGCACTCGCGAAGAAGTCGAGGAAGAGATCGCCCAGATGACCGAGGTACTCAAGGCCTCGGGTGCGACGGCAATTGCCGTCTCTCGTGACGAGGCCGAGCGGCTGAGGTTCTGGTCTGGCAGGAAGAATGCCTTCCCGGCCGCGGGACGCATTTCGCCGGACTACTACTGCATGGACGGAACGATACCGCGAAAGCATTTGGCCAAGGTACTGCTCGGTATCGCCGAAATGGAGAAAACCTATGGCCTGCGCTGCGCGAATGTTTTTCATGCAGGAGACGGCAATCTGCATCCGCTAATTCTTTTTGATGCCAACACGCCCGGCGAATTTGACCGTGCCGAAAAATTTGGTGCCGCGATCCTCGAGCTGTGCGTGGAAGTGGGTGGCACCATCACGGGCGAGCATGGCGTGGGTATTGAAAAAATCAATTCAATGTGTGTGCAATATTCACCAGTAGAGCGTGACGCTTTTTTTGGTGTGAAGCGTGCCTTTGATACAGCTTTTCTGCTCAATCCCGACAAGGCCATCCCCACGCTGCACCGCTGTGCCGAATACGGCAAGATGCATGTGCGAGCCGGACAACAAAAGTTTGCGGATCTCCCCCGCTTCTGATCGATATGATGGAACAGGTATTACAGGATTTCAGGGATCGCATTCGCGCAGCGAGTGGTTCAAAGACACCGCTGCGCATCCGAGGCAATGGCACCAAGGATTGGTACGGCCAGCAGACCGAGGGCGAACTGCTCCACACCACGGCCTACAGCGGCATCGTTGCGTATGATCCGACCGAGCTGGTGATTACGGCACGCGCCGGTACGACTTTGCGCGAGATTGGCAAAGCGCTGTCTGAACAAAATCAAATGCTCGCTTTTGAGCCACCGCGCTTCGATGGACTGGCCACCCTCGGCGGTATCGTCGCTTCCGGCCTTGCTGGTCCGCGTCGTCAGGCTGTAGGCGCCGTGCGTGACTTCGTGCTTGGCGCCGTGCTGATGGATGGCAAAGGCGACGCGCTGCACTTTGGCGGACAGGTCATGAAAAATGTCGCGGGGTATGACGTTTCGCGTCTTCTGGCCGGCTCGCTCGGCACCCTAGGACTGATACTTGACGTGTCGGTCAAGGTCTTGCCGCGTCCTGTGGCTCAGCAGACCCTGCAATTTCCAATGTCAGAAACAGAGGCGTTACAACAGTTAAATATCTGGGGTGGACAACCGCTGCCGATTTCTGCCTCCTGCTGGTATCAGGGACAGCTGACGGTTCGCCTGTCAGGAGCGCGTGCGGCTGTGGATGCAGCCGTCCAAAAGCTGGGTGGCCAGACGCTGGAGAATGCAGACAGCTTTTGGGATAGCTTGCGCGAGCAACATCATGGTTTTTTTGCCGACATCCCCGCGGGCTTGTGGCGTGTTTCTGTCCCGACGGTGGCCGTACCACTGCAACTGCCCGGCGAGCAGTTAATCGAATGGGGCGGCGCGCAGCGCTGGCTCAAGACCACGGCCAACGCCAACACCATTCGCGCTGCTGCTGAGAAGGCAGGCGGTCATGCCACCCTGTTTAGGGGAGGCGACAAATCAGTGGGCGTGTTTCACCCCCTGCAGCCGGCCGTTGCAAGCATTCATCGCAACCTGAAAAACACCTTCGATCCGGCCGGTATTTTCAATCGTGGCCGGATGTATCCCGACTTCTGACGATGCAAACTAATCTCGCCGATTTCATTCGTGACACGCAAGAAGGGCAGGAGGCCGATGCCATCCTGCGCAAATGCGTACACTGCGGTTTCTGCACTGCGACCTGTCCCACCTATCAGCTATTGGGTGACGAACTGGATGGTCCGCGTGGGCGGATTTATCTGATCAAGCAGGTCCTTGAAGGCAAGCCTGCCACCGAGAAGACCCAGCTGCATCTGGACCGCTGCCTGACGTGCCGCAATTGTGAAAGCACCTGTCCGTCAGGCGTCAGCTATGGGCGGCTTGTGGATATTGGCCGTAGCATTGTCGAAAAAAAGGTTAGTCGCCCGTTCGCTCAGCAGGTGGTCCGTACGGCACTGAAAGAAATCCTGCCTCGCAAACACGTCTTCGAGCCTGCGATGAAACTGGGGCAGGCAGTGCGTGCTCTGCTGCCTGCGGCGTTGAAGAACAAAGTCCCCATAGCCCGCGATCCCGGCCGCTGGCCTACCCGCACCCATGCGCGAAAAATGTTGTTGCTCGATGGTTGCGTGCAGCCTTCGATGTCACCCAACATCAATGCCGCGACAGCGCGTGTGCTGGAGGCACTCGATGTGCAGTTACTTCTCGCGCCCAAGGCCGGCTGCTGCGGCGCCATTCGCTATCACCTGAACGATCAGGAGGGTGGCCTCGACGACATGCGCAACAATATCGATGCCTGGTGGCCCTATGTGGAAGCCGGTGTTGAAGCTATCGTGATGACGGCCTCCGGCTGTGGTGTGACCGTCAAGGAATATGGCCACTTGCTCGCGCATGATCCCGTCTATGCAGAACGCGCACAGAAGATCTCGACATTAACGAAAGATCTGTCAGAAATTCTTCCTGAATTTACCCAGCAGCTGGCAGCGAAAGTTACCGTGAAAAAGCGGGTGGTTTACCACCCCCCCTGCACGTTGCAACACGGACAGCAGATCCGGGGCAAGGTGGAAGACGTGCTGAGAGCGATCGGTGTCGATGTCACGCTGTGTGCCGACAGCCATCTGTGCTGTGGTTCGGCTGGTACCTATTCGGTACTACAGCCTGAGCTGTCATACAAGCTGCGTGACAACAAGCTCAGGAATCTGAAAGCTACCGGTGCGCAAGAGATCGTCTCGGCCAATATCGGATGCCTGACGCATTTGCAGTCAGGCACCGATACGACGGTCAGGCATTGGATTGAGTTAATAGACCAGCATTTATCCCCGAATCATTGAGTCTGTCACCTTTCAATGCCTACAGGTGCAGCTCGCGTGCGAGTGAGAGGGCGTGACGACTCATACCTGTTGTGCGTCCCACTCGTTCGGGTTGCCGACCCATGACTCCGCTTCTTCATCAGACATGGTGACAATCACGCTGTTATCGTCTTCTTGATTGTGCAGCATCTCTTTTGCCGAGACCGGCGTGGCGGGATGGCTTGTGGGGGCTGTACCCGTGCCAGCCGCTGCTTGAATCATTGCTCTGACAAAACCACCGTAGATTCCTCGCAATGCAAAGCCCGGGGGCTCAATTAATGCGATAGCTGGTAAGGCGTGACCAAGTATGAAGAGCAGGGGATTAGAGCTCGCCCTGAGGCTAGTGCAGAAGTAATTGACTACAGCGGTCGGATATAAAGCAATGATCCGACCGGCCATGTCTGCCAACGTATCGGCGAGTACTTCAGGTTTGAATTGTGTTTTGAAATCATGCCACCACGATGTGAACCTGCCAGTCTTGGCTACCGCTGTCAGCAGTGCCACCTCCGTTTTGTGTAGTTTGATAGCTAACTGTCTCAGCGTCGGATCATTTTTATCGATTTCTTGGCGCGCCTTGATCATCGCCGAAAGATCCTCTCTGCGCGACATCAGCCAGTCGGCTTGAGCCTGATAAATTTCCCGGGTTGGGATGACATCGACGATATTGCCAGGCCGTTCGCTGCGCTGCGATTGCTGGCCATGAAGATAGATAGCGCCCGATGCAAAGCCCGAAATGGCGTGCGCCACCGTATCAATGACTAGAAACGTGTCGGGTGAGGGTTTGTTGCCCGGGAAGACAAGCGCCTCAATGATTCCTTTGAGGCTGTACATCGCCGTGTATGCGGAATAGGGCATCTCCTCGGATTTGTATCGCTCACAAAAAATATCCGAAAAACTACGCTCTTCATTTAACCTTTCCTCAATCGTCAGAAGATCTTTATTTTCTGGGTTTTTACTCGCATATTTTCTTTCATCTAATTTATTACTAAGTTTATCGTGTACGTACGCGCCCTGCAGTCGGAAATAATTATTCATTTCTGCAAGTACCGGACTTCGCCATGTGCGCAACATGATTTGCTTCGCGGTTGGCGTGGCGATGGCAGTATGAAAAAAGCCAGCCGCGATAGGGGCAAATACAGGATTGATCCAAGCGGGCATAAAGCCAGCAACTGCGCTAAGACCAATCAGTCTGCCAACAGTATTGGTGATGAAAAATGACGAACCAAACGCCGCAAAGCCAGCCCGCTTGTTCCAGGATGCGGCTTTTTGTTTTACATCAGGATCATCATTTATCTGCTTGATATAGGAGGACAGATTATTTTTGTAAGTTTTTTCGAGATTGTGTGTCCTCTCGCTGAGGCCGTCCGTAATGTGCTCCGGATCGGGTAATTCTTTTTCTGGGGACGATAAGAAAGGTCTGGAGAGCTCGTCGCGTCGCATGTAAAGTGCCCCAATATTGCGCGCGATCTGGATGTAAAGAAATTTTTTTTCTTCAAGAGCATTCTTTAATTTTTCGATATTTTTTTAGGAGATCCCTGCTGTGACTCGTGTATATTTTTTTCATATTCACGGATTTCTCTGAGTACTTGGTTAGCTCGGAGAGAATAATCAAGGATCTTGTTATCAATTTTTATAATCGCTTTTCTTGCTTCTTGATTCAGGATCCGAGGCAGGTCATCACCTTGGGTCTGAGTATCATCGACCGTATTCGGTCGACTGGTATGTTCCAGGGTTGTGAGTGCCTCAGAGTCGTCATTGACGCGTGGGCGACGTCTGGTGGTGGTTCTTCTGGCGATCAACGTTCCCAGATTGGAGCGCTGTGATTCATTAGGTGGACTGTCATCGTCACTGCCATCCATATTGATGATGACATCGTCATTTTCTTCATCGCTGCTGATATTCTCCCTACCAGTATGCCTGGTTGATTCATGCTTTTTTAGGGAGTATAAAAAACTTTCTTCTTCGTTTTTAGTGGATATTTTTTTTAGAAGGAGTTCGAGCGCATCCAGTGCCTCTTCAAGATGTTGAATTTTCTCGTCTAGTACTCCAGTGTTGTCTTTGTCTTGATTTTCATCAATTTTAAATTTTTCTGCATATAGTTCTTGCAGTAATTTTTCGACCTGGCCTCGAGCCTGCCTGAGTGCCTTCACGTGATCAATCGCCAATGGGTCTTCCCTCGGAGTTTTTTCTGCTTCCAGCTGCAGTTCGTCGGCGGGTGATCGCTTTGAGGCCTTGACAGATTGTTGCATTACCTCTCTCTGCTGCAGATGCTGCGTTGCCTTATGCGCGAACTGTATTCCCTCTCCACCGCTTTCTTGTGCCAAGTTTGCTTGGTCATAAATTTTTTTTAATGATGATGTTTGTGTCGACGAGGTGGTAGAGGGGCCTATGCGGCTTTTGTGGAGCTCGGCTTGGTTTTTAAAAATTTCGAACAGTGTGTCGCTGGGACCCTGGGCACGCTTGTTCTGATTTACTGCTTGTAACCGGTTCAGGCTCATGATGGAATCCTATGCAAGAAATGAGGGACTGGTCTGGACAGACTGACGCAGAGCAGAAGACAGCGGCGAGGAAGCCTCTTGATTGATCAGAGTTTGCTGCAGATGGTTTGCTTGAATACTGTATTCCTCGAGTATCGTTGCCAGTTCTTCTGGATCCATCAACTCTGGATAAATGATTTGCTGCGTGAATATCAGCTTTTTGCTCTCTGGATCGAATCCATAAACACCTGATGTTTTTGTGCTTGATAACAAGTTAAGTGTAAGAAGATGAGAAAAAACTGCCTCGCGATCGGAGTCGGGTGCTGGGCCTATTTCCACGTAACAATGAATCCTATCCCCGCTGATCAGTGGATTAAAAAATAAACTGATATCAATGCCATTAATTTTTAATTCGCATGCGCTTTCCGATAGCTGGGTATCAGCCTTCGGCAGGTGTTTTGCCATAGCGCGGCACAAGTCGATGAACTGATCGACGTTCATGATGAAGTCTCCTTGATTATTTTGGTGATACGGAAAATATCGCTTGAAGATCGTGCGTGGCGATCGACTTATAGAGTCGATGTGTAACTGACGAATGGGGTGGGTTCAGCCGAAGAGGGGCTTTTGGAATATTTCAGTTTGCATTTTGAGAGAATGCAAGCCTTGTTCAAATACTTACTTTTGTAAAGCGTTTCGCCAGGGAAGTGCTAATTACTTAAACACCGCAAGATTTCTCGCTTCGGAGATAGCTACATGCCTTTGATGCGGCGAGGTCCTGCATCGCACAGCGATACTGACCCCCCATAAAATGTGTTTGTCTTCAGCGTCTCCCTCATCGAACTCTGCTTCGAAGAAGGTCGTTGAAGCTTGCTATTGCAAATGATTTTTGGTTGTTTTTTGGATCAAATGATTTTAAAAGATAAGTGAGAGACTTCGCAGCCGCACCTCTGCGATTGGAGGAGCAAACCTAGGGCCAAGAATCTTCCAGCCCATGAGGGTGCCTATCAGCTTGGCGTCATACGGGTATCAGGGGGGCGATCGATTCGTCCAGTGCCTCTGGGGTAGTTGTCGGTGCGTGACGAGAAATAACGACGCCGTTTCGGTCCACAAGAAATTTCGTGAAATTCCACTTGATCCCTTCCGTTCCTAGCACCCCGGGTGCATCCGCCTTGAGTCTCACAAACAGGGGATGCGCATTTGGTCCATTCACATCGACTTTTGCAAACATCGGAAAGCTCACGCCATAATTTTTCTCGCAGAAGGTCGCAATCTCGGTAGAGTTGCCTGGCTCTTGTCTGCCAAACTGGTTGCAGGGGAAACCAAGTACGACCAGGCCTTTGTCCTTGTAGTTGCGATAAAGTGCTTCAAGGCCTGCATATTGAGGTGTGAAGCCGCACTGGCTTGCGGTGTTCACGATCAGCAGTACCTTGCCGAGGTAGGCCGAGAGGTCCGTGTTCTGGCCGGCCAACGTGGTTACGGGAATGTCGTAAAGTGTACTCATCAGGCCTCCTGGTTTTTATGCGAAGCGTTTCATCATACGGCCAGTCCGTAGAGAAAATCTGGCGATAAGCGATAATGCCGGATCATGACGATCTCTGCACAGCTTGATCAGGTGAGGGCCTCCATTGCCGAGGCGGCGCAGCATGCCGGGCGCAATCCTGCCTCGGTGGCGCTGCTGGCGGTTTCCAAGACCTTTGGTCCTCGCGCAGTGATTGAAGCGGCCGACGCCGGGCAGCGCGAATTTGGCGAAAACTACGTTCAGGAAGTGCTGGAAAAAATCGCAGCAGTCAAAGCCAGCCGGCCTGACCTTGCGCTAGTCTGGCATTTTATTGGCCCTCTGCAGAGCAACAAGACTCGCGCCATTGCGGAGCAAGTGGACTGGGTGCATTCTGTCGACCGGCTGAAAATTGCTCAGCGGCTGTCCGATCAGCGTCCTGTTCATCTGCCGCCGCTGAATATTTGTCTGCAGGTGAATGTGAGCGGCGAAGCCAGCAAGCGTGGTGTCAGGCCGGATGAACTTTTGGCACTGGCGGCGGCCGTCACTGGTTTACCCCGTCTCAGGCTGCGTGGTCTGATGGCCATCCCCGAGCCGGTCGCCGATCCCGTGCTTCAGCGCAAACCCTTCACCCAGCTGCGTCAACTGCAGCAGCAGCTACGTGCTATCGGAATCGATACCGATACGCTTTCCATGGGCATGTCGGCCGACATGGCAGCGGCCATCGCCGAGGGGGCAACGATCGTGCGTATTGGCACATCGATTTTTGGACAACGAGATTATGCACACTGAACTCAAGATCTGTTTTATCGGCGGTGGCAACATGGCCCAGGCCCTCATTGGTGGTCTCGCAGACAAGCTCACGCCAGCATCGAACATTCATGTGGTTGATATCAATGCAGCGGCATTGGCAGTGCTGTCGCAGCGATTTGGTGTGACTACCTCGCTGCAGGCCGATACCAGAGTGGCGCAGGCGGATGTTGTCGTGCTGGCAGTGAAGCCGCAGCAGATGCGGGCGGTGACACAGGGTATCAGTGCCCACATCAGCCAGCAGCTGGTGCTGTCGATCGCGGCTGGCATACGCGCAGCCGACTTGTCTCGCTGGCTAAAAGATCACCCAGCCATCGTGCGCACGATGCCCAATACGCCGGCGCTAGTCGGAAAAGGCATCACCGGCATGGTCGCGTTGGCTGGCGTATCGGCCCAGCAGAGAGATGTCGCTGATGCCATTTTGCGCTCGGTGGGTGAAACACTCTGGTTGCAAGACGAACGTCAGATCGATCCGGTCACCGCGATTTCAGGCAGCGGACCGGCGTATGTGTTTTATTTTCTGGAGGCGATGGAGCAGGCGGCAGTGGAGATGGGCCTGTCGGCGGAGCATGGCCGCACACTTGCTCAGGCGACTTTTGCGGGCGCTTCTGCCCTGGCTTCACAATCGCAGGAGCCGTTGTCGGTGCTGCGTGAGCGCGTCACCTCTAAAGGCGGCACGACCTACGCAGCCCTGACCCAGATGGAATCTGACGGAGTCAGGCAGGCAATCGTACGCGCCTTGCATGCTGCGGCAAAGCGAGGTACAGAGTTAGGCGACGAGTTCGGCCGCGAGGAGGACTGAAGTCAAGGGCCAAGACATCACAAAATATCAAGATTGGCAGTCGCGGCGCTGAAATCCTTCGCGTGAGCTGCGCGGCCGTTCAATTTTAATGCAAGGCGAAGATCGTTCACTGAATCGGCATGTCGCAGCGCCTCTTCTTGCGAGATCTTGTCGGTTTCAACCAGATCGAACAGGGCTTGGTCAAAGGTCTGCATGCCCAGTTCCCGAGATTTTTTCATGACCTCTTTTATCTGGTGCACATCGCCTTTGAAAACCAGCTCGGATATCAAGGGCGAGTTCAGCAGAATTTCAACAGCAGCACAGCGGCCTGAGCCGGATGTTCGGGGTACCAGTCGTTGCGATATCAGTGCCCTCAGATTTAGCGATAGATCCATTAATACTTGTGCGCGTCTTTCCTCTGGAAAGAAATTCACGATACGGTCAAGTGCCTGGTTCGCATTATTGGCATGCAGGGTCGCCAGGCACAAATGGCCTGTCTCGGCAAAGGCAATCGCATGATCCATGGTGTCGCGATCGCGGATTTCGCCGATCAGGATGACATCCGGAGCCTGCCGCAGGGTGTTTTTGAGCGCCACATGCCAGTCGGCAGTATCGGTGCCCACTTCGCGCTGGGTGACGATACAGCGCAGATGCGGGTGAACGAATTCCACAGGATCTTCGATGGTGATGATATGGCCCTGACTGTTCGCATTGCGATGCCCGATCATCGCGGCCAGTGTGGTGGATTTACCAGAGCCGGTAGCACCCACCATGATGACCAGACCACGCTTGCTCATCACGATGTCTTTGAGTTGTGGCGGTACTTCCAGCGTATCGATATCGGGGATACGAGTGTTAATCGTGCGTATCACCATGCCGGCTTTTGCCTGCTGCACAAAGGCAGATATCCGGAAGCGACCAATGGGCTCGATCGCTAACGCGAAATTGCATTCGTTCGTCGCAGCGAATTCTGCCTGTTGGCGCTCATTCATCAGCGAGTGCACCAGTGCCCTGCTGTCGTTTGTCGAGAGAATCGTGTCTCCGACGGGAGTCATCATGCCATTGAGTTTAATCGCCGGGGCAAAGCCAGCCGTGATGAACAAGTCCGAACCACCTTGTTCTTTCATCAGTGTCAGGAGTTGTTGCATCAGCTGTCGCGCGTTTGTGTTCTCCATGGGCTCAACCTGCAAAATTTTCCGGCATTTTTGCAGCGGCGCGAGCTACTGCCGGAGTGATACGCTGGCGTCGAACGAGGTCTGCGAGACAGGCATCGAGTGTCTGCATGCCGAGTGAGCCACTAGTCTGTATGGCCGAGTACATTTGCGCGACCTTGGCCTCACGGATCAAGTTGCGTATCGCCGGGGTGCCGAGCATGATCTCGTGCGCAGCGACGCGGCCATTCCCGTCACGATTTTTGATCAGGGTTTGCGAAATCACGGCCTGAAGTGATTCGGATAGCATTGCTCGCACCATGTCTTTTTCGTCGCCGGGAAACACGTCAATGATACGATCCACGGTTTTTGCCGCAGATACCGTGTGCAGCGTGCCAAACACCAGATGACCGGTCTCTGCGGCAGTGAGCGCTAGTCGTATGGTTTCCAGATCACGCAGCTCACCGACCAGTATGACGTCCGGATCTTCGCGCAGGGCCGATCGAAGCGCAGCGGTAAATGAATGTGTGTGGGGACCAATTTCGCGCTGATTGATCAGTCCTTTTTTGGAGGTATGTACGAATTCAATGGGATCTTCGATGGTAAGAATATGCGCATATGCATGCTCATTGACATGATTGACCATGGCGGCGAGCGTCGTGGATTTGCCTGATCCAGTGGGTCCGGTGACCAGCACGAGTCCGCGTGGCCTGAGTGACAGGTCTGCGAAAATTGTCGGCGCACCCAGTGCCTCCAGCGAGAGTATTTTCGACGGAATGGTACGCATCACGGCAGCGCCGCCGCGGTCCTGATTGAAGGCATTGACCCGGAAGCGAGCCACACCAGGAAGCTCGAAAGAAAAATCAACCTCCAGCGCTTCTTCGTAGCGCTTGCGCAAACCATCATTCATCACCTCGTAGATCATTGCCTGCACTTCCTTGTGCGACAGAGGTGGGAGATTGATGCGACGAACATCACCATGGACGCGAATCATGGGAGGCAGTCCGGCGGACAAATGTAAATCGGAGGCGTGATTCTGTACTGTGAAAGCGAGTAACTCGGTAATATCCATGGAGGGCTATGCAGAAATCGTTGGTTCACGCTTCATGCATGCTGTTGTGTGTTGCATGCATGGTATTGCGTGCAGCGATTATCAGCAGCGCTCTATGGACATCACAAGCAAAGAAAAACGATTTTGGGCCACTGTTGCGCACATACGGCGCAATGCAAGCACTACCTAAGAAAGCGCTGAACAATTAAACACTGCAAGATTTCTCTTTTGGGAAACAGTGGCAAGCCTGTGACGTGGCAGGCTTCCGGGTCGCACGGCAATGCGGGCTCACCATGAAATGGGATTTTTCAGCGACTCCCTGAGCGTTTCCCTAAGCGACACCAGGGCAATCAACCAAGGACAATGCCCGCAAAAACTGCGGCACCGAGCCAATTGTTGTGCCTGAATGCCGCGAAGCAGCGCATGCGATCGCGATCGCGGATCAAGAACCAGTGATAGACCGCGATGGCCGAGGCAACCAGGATCCCTGCCACAAAGCCCCGGCCCAGTCCTTGGTGAAGGCCGACTGCAGTGATCAACGCTAGGCTGGCTGCATAGCAGAGCATGATCGCCAGCACATCATGACGGCCAAACGTGATGGCCGAGGTGCGTAGACCGATTTTCAGGTCGTCATCGCGATCGACCATGGCGTATTCGGTGTCATAGGCGAGTGCCCAGAAAATGTTTGCCAGCAGCAGTACCCAGGCGGCTGGCGGTACCCTGTCCAGCACGGCAGCATAGGCCATGGGTATGCCAAAGCCGAAAGCAATTCCGAGATAGGCCTGGGGCAGCGCAAAGAAACGCTTGAAATACGGATAGCTGGTGGCAATTACCACCGCAAATACCGACAACGTTTTGGTGAGGGAGTTCAGCGGCAGTATCAGTGCAAATGACAGCAGGGCCAGCACCACCGCCACGGCGACGGCCTCCCATGCGTGAATCTGCCCTGAGGTCAGTGGGCGTTCGGCTGTGCGCTCGACATGGCGGTCGACATCGCGATCAGCAAAATCATTGATGGCACAGCCTGCAGATCGCATCAGCACCGTTCCCACCGAAAAAATCAGGACTACTGTCAGATCCGGTTTGCCGTTCGACGCCAGCCACAATGCGGACAGCGTTGGCCACAGTAACAACAGACTGCCGATGGGTTTGTCCAGCCTGACCAGGCGGGCATAGAGCATTAGCCGGTTTGGTCGGGAGACAGTGGTAGCGTCCATTCAAGGATGGGAGAAAATGAGGTGGAAACGGGTAGCCGGATTCATGGCCATGCGGTCAGTGTGGCATGAGCGTTGTGGTCAGCTGAAGTCGCTCCAGTCTGTCCACGGCGACGTGCTCAACCCTCGGCCAGCGCGGCTTTCGGTAGCATTGTCAGGCCATTCAGTGTGCAGGACAGCACGGCTTGTCGCACCGCTTCGATGGCTTCCGAACGCGTGAAGCTCTTGCGCCATGCGATCACGACCCGGCGCGACGGCGAGGGATCGTTGAAGGGAACATAGCGCAGCATGTTGTCGGTGGCAGGGCTGGAGGGTACTGAGGCCTGCGGCAATACTGTGATGCCGATGCCTGATGCCACCATGTGCCGGATGGTCTCCAGTGATGAGCCCTCGAAGGTGCGGGCGATGCCGCCCCCTTGGGTGGAGAAGCGCGACATTTCGGGGCAGACCTCCAGCACCTGATCGCGAAAGCAGTGGCCGGCACCCAGAAGCAGCATGGTTTCGCTCTT
Organism: Oxalobacteraceae bacterium; assembly: GCA_900299005.1. Taxonomy (GTDB): domain Bacteria; phylum Pseudomonadota; class Gammaproteobacteria; order Burkholderiales; family Burkholderiaceae_D; genus Pernthalerella. The sequence continues at coordinate 8,728 of OMID01000049.1, read as the reverse complement.
CAATTCTTCACTGCTGATTTTTTTACGATCCGCCCAAGGATGATGACGCGGCAGCGCGATCATGAATGGCTCATCGTACAAGGGGCGCACCATCAGTCCTTGTCCATTGAAGGGCAAGGCCATGATGGCCGCATCCAGCTCACCGGCGCGCAGCATCTCAACCAGCCTGACGGTGAAATTCTCCTGCAAGACCAGCGGCATTTGCGGCACGCGCTCGATTAGCGTGGGCACCAGCTGCGGCAGCAAGTAGGGCGCAATAGTGTAGATCACACCGACGCGCAGCGGACCGACCAGGGGGTCCTTGTTCTGATTGGCGATGTTTTTGATGAAGGCAGTCTGCTCAAGCACATGTTCAGCCTGCGTGATAATTTGAGCGCCGATCGGTGTGACCGAAATTTCAGAGCCGCCGCGCTCGAAGATGGCAACACCGAGTTCATCTTCAAGCTTCTTGATTGCGACCGACAACGTCGGCTGCGCGACGAAGCAGGCTTCGGCAGCACGGCCGAAATGCTTCTCGCGAGCGACGGCAACAATATATTTCAGTTCTGTCAATGTCATACGAACTAGTGTCGCACAGAAGAGGGGCACGGGTGAATGGTGGCCACGGTTAGACGCGTAAATAATCTTCTTTCGCGCCCAGCCAGCGCGCCAGATGCGCAGTGGCGATCTCGGGCGCTTCGGTCAGCAGCTGCTGAGCGAGGTCGCGTGCTTTTTCGACTAGCCACTGGTCTTTTTCAAGATCGGCAAATCGCAGCATCGCCTCTCCAGACTGGCGCGCGCCGAGGAATTCACCGGGGCCGCGTAGGGCCAGATCGCGGCGCGCGATCTCAAAGCCGTCAGCCGTCTCTCGCATGATGCTTAATCTTTCCTTGGCCACCCCACCCAACGGACCTTGATACATGAGCAGACAGGCACTGGCGGCCGATCCGCGACCAACGCGACCCCGCAGCTGGTGCAGTTGCGACAGACCGAACCGCTCGGCGTGCTCGATGACCATCAGTGAAGCGTTCGGCACATCGACGCCGACCTCGATCACTGTGGTGGCAACCAGCAGCTGCAGTTCGCCCCGGCTGAAAGCCTCCATCACGTTCTGCTTGTCAGCGGGTTTGAGTCGCCCGTGTACCAGGCCAACCCTGAGATCGGGGAGGCTCGCCGACAAGCGCTCGAAAGTCTCGGTGGCCGTTTGCAGTTGCAGGGCCTCGGATTCCTCGATCAGCGGGCAGACCCAATACACTTGACGTCCTTCCCGCGCTGCGGCGTGTACGCGCTCAACCACTTCATCGCGGCGGTCCTGGCTGATCAGTCGCGTCACAACCGGGGTTCTTCCGGGGGGCAGTTCATCAATCACCGAGACGTCGAGATCGGCGAAATAAGTCATCGCCAGCGTGCGGGGTATCGGCGTGGCTGACATCATCAGCTGGTGTGGCACACTGTCGACGCCTTTGTTTCGCAGGGTGAGGCGTTGCGTGACACCAAAGCGATGCTGTTCATCCACGATCACCAGACCCAGTCTGGCGAATTCAACATCCTGCTGGATCAGCGCATGAGTCCCGATCACCAGGGTCGCCGCGCCGGATTCGATGCGCGCACGCGCATCATCTTTGTCGCGCTTTTTCAGACTGCCAGTCAGCCATGCCATGGTCACACCCAGCGGTTCCATCCATGTGGCGATCTTGCGGAAGTGCTGCTCGGCGAGGATTTCAGTGGGCGCCATCAGCGCGGCCTGATAGCCGCAGTCGATCGCCTGCGCGGCTGCCAGTGCGGCGACCACCGTTTTGCCACTACCGACATCTCCCTGAAGCAGTCGCTGCATCGGGAAAGCGGCGCTCAGATCGGCGCGTATTTCAGCCAGCACGCGACGCTGTGCTGCAGTCAATGAAAAAGGCAGGGCGCTCAGCAGCGAGGCTGTCAGTGCGCCAGCGTGTGCGAGTGCCGGCGCGCCTTGCTGACGGCGTGCTGCCTGCGCCCGCTTCATGGACAACTGTTGAGCGAGTAGTTCGTCAAACTTGACGCTGAGCCACGCAGGATGCGTGCGCTCTGCCAGTGCGAGCTCGTCCACCTCGGAGGGGGGATTGTGCAGCAAGCGGATCGCCGGTTCGAAGGGCATCAGCTTCAGTGACTCACGTATGTGCTCGGGCAGACTGTCCTGCCACGCAATGCGTGTCATGGCATTCGCAATCGCCTTGCGCAGCAAGGTTTGCGACAAGCCCTCGCCGCTCGGGTATACCGGTGTCAGCGCCTCGGGCAGGGGCGCACCTTGCTCAACACTTCTGACGGTGGGGTGCACCATCTCGTCACCAAAGAAGCCATGCCGCATCTCACCACGCACGCGCAGTCGTTTACCCACAGCCATTTGGCTTGCCTGGCTGCCGTAAAAATTCAGGAAGCGCATTGTCAACATACCGGTGCCGTCGCTGAGCTTGACCATCAGCTGTCGCCGTGGCCGAAATTGGACTTCGCAGTCACTGACCACGCCCTCGACCTGTACGACCATGCCGGGTTTCATGGAAGCCGCATGAAGGCTCAGGAGTTGCGTCTCATCCTCGTACCGCATCGGTAGGTGGAGCACCAGCGACATGTCTGTCGAGAGGCCAAGCCGAGCAAGCTTATCGCTGGTGCGCAGACTTTTCGGGGGCGCGGAAGGTCGTCGAGGGGTAGGCATGGGCAGCTGAGATTACGGACGCAACGTAGAATACCCACTTTTGCCGCACGTCTGTCAGCCTCCGCCAGCGGATGCGCCTGAGTCCGCCGGTCTATTTGGCGCCATCATGCCTCACCACCATGTATTTACTCTCCGATTTTGATTTTGATCTCCCTCCGGAGCTGATCGCGCAGGCGCCACTGCCAGAGCGCAGCGCTTCTCGTCTGCTCGAAGTAGCGCCAGATCGCCTGCAGGACCGACGGTTCACTGACATCCTTGATCTGCTCGAACCGGGTGATGTCATGGTGTTCAATGACACGCGCGTGCTGAACGCGCGTTTCTTTGGTGTCAAAGAAACGGGTGGCAAGGTCGAAGTGCTGGTGGAACGCGTGCTTGAGGCATCGACGGTATTGGCCCAGGTGCGGGCATCCAAATCACCGCCACCCGGCACGCGCTTGCGACTTGCCAACAGCGTTGATGTGACGGTCGGCGAGCGCCATGGCGAATTTTTCACACTGCAGTTTCCCGGCGACGCTATTGCGCTGATCGAGGCGCATGGAAGACTGCCGCTCCCGCCCTACATCACGCACGAGGCGGGCGAGCAGGATGAGCGCCGTTACCAGACCGTGTTTGCGCGCGCGCCGGGGGCAGTGGCCGCGCCTACTGCCGGGCTGCATTTCGATCAGCCCTTGCTCGACCAGCTTCAAGTGCGAGGAATACGCCTAGCTTGGCTGACGCTGCATGTCGGCGCAGGGACGTTTCAGCCGGTACGCACAGAAAATATTAGCCAACACAAGATGCATGCCGAATCATTCCATATTCCCGCAGAGACGGCTGCGCTGGTCAACGAAGCGCGTCGCAGTGGGCGCGCGGTGGTTGCGGTTGGCACCACGAGTCTACGCGCGCTGGAATCGGCTTCACAGAACGGCGAGCTGCAGGCAGGCAGCGACGACACGCAGATATTCATCACGCCGGGTTATGAGTTCAGGACAGTGACGCGATTGATCACCAATTTTCATCTGCCCAAATCGACGCTGATGATGCTCGTGTCGGCATTTGCCGGTTACCAGCGCATACGAACAGCCTATGCGCACGCCATAGCACAGCGCTATCGTTTCTTCAGTTATGGCGATGCCATGTTACTTGATCTGGATACTCACTGGAATAAACAACCATGAAATATACCCTGCTCAAAACCGACGGAAAGGCGAGACGGGGAAGCCTAGCCTTATCTCACGGCACGGTTGAGACACCCATCTTCATGCCCGTCGGCACCTATGGCTCGGTGAAGGCCATGTCACCACGAGAGCTTGACAAGATTGGGGCGCAGATCATTTTGGGGAATACCTTCCATCTATGGCTGCGTCCCGGTCTGGAGATCGTCCGACAGTTTGGCGGTCTGCACCGGTTCATCGGTTGGCCAAAGCCGATATTGACCGACTCTGGCGGCTTTCAGGTGTTTTCTTTGGGCGAGATGCGCAAAATTACCGAGGAAGGCGTGACATTTGCTTCGCCCATCAATGGTGACCGTTTGTTCCTCTCGCCGGAAATCTCGATGCAAATACAACGTGTGCTGAATTCCGACATAGTCATGCAGTTCGATGAATGTACGCCTTATGAAATTGATGGTCGTCCTGCCACGAGAGAAGAGGCCGGACGTTCAATGCGCATGTCGCTTCGCTGGGCAAAACGGTCGATCGATGAATTCCATCGGGAAGAAAATCCTAACGCATTGTTCGGGATTGTCCAGGGAGGCATGTTCGAAGACTTGCGCGACGAGTCTCTCACCGGACTCAATGAGTTGGGTTTTCATGGCATGGCCATCGGCGGGCTGTCGGTCGGTGAGCCCAAGGAAGACATGCAGCGCATCCTTGCGCACACCGGACCACAGCTGCCGGCCGATAAGCCTCGCTATCTGATGGGTGTCGGAACGCCCGAAGATCTGGTGGACGGCGTGGCCAATGGGATCGATCTGTTTGATTGCGTGATGCCAACTCGTAATGCGCGTAATGGATGGCTGTTCACGCGATTTGGCGACGTCAAGATAAAAAATGCGCGCTACAAGGACGAAGATCGTCCTCTTGATGACAGCTGCGCGTGCTACGCCTGTCGGAATTTTTCGCGCGCCTACCTGCATCATTTGCATCGTTGCGGCGAAATACTCGGTGCCCAACTTAATACGATTCACAATCTCCATTACTACCTGCAATTGATGCAGGAGATGCGTGATGCCATTGAGACCGGTGCTTTCTCAGCGTTCAGGGCGCGATTTCATTCGGACCGAACACGACAGGTATGATCGTGGGCGCCGCCGGTCGGCGAGTCCCATGCGGCGAATCAAGGTGCCGGCGGTCCCTGCGGCAGATTCCTGACGGGTTTCCTCGGCAATGGGCTGCAGAGTACGTGTTTTAACTTCGCCAACAGCACCGAAGGCGGCAAGGCTTTCGGGCGGACTCACCAACAGAGCTTTCCTGAGCGGCCGCCAGCGACGCCCCGGGCGCAAACCTCCGGAGTGATAGAATGCCGGGTCCTGAAAAAATCACTCTGGAGTACTCCATGTTCATTTCCAACGCCTACGCGCAGGCAGCGGCACCCGCAGGCGCGGGCGGCGGCCTGATGAGCTTTCTGCCTATCATTCTGATGTTTGTCGTGCTGTATTTTCTGATGATCCGCCCCCAGATGAAGCGCCAGAAGGAACAGAAATCCATGATCGATGCGCTGGCAAAAGGCGACGAGGTGGTGACTGCGGGTGGTCTGGTGGGCAAGGTCAGCAAGGTGGGAGAGGGTTATATTCACCTTGAGGTTGCCAACAGCACCGAGATCGTCATGCAGAAAGCCGCAGTGACAATGCTGCTGCCCAAAGGCACCGTCAAAGACCTCTGAGCACTGCTCGCCCAACCTGTCCGGCCTCTTGCGCCGGACATTTCTTTTTTCAAGGCGTGATGCGATGAATCGCTACCCACTCTGGAAATATCTGATGATCGCGCTGGTGCTGACGCTCGGCGTGATCTACACGATCCCGAATTTCTTCGGCGAGTCGCCTGCGGTACAAATCAGCAGCGCCAAGGCCACCATCAAGCTCACGCCACAGGCGGTGGCAATGGCCTCGGATGCGCTCAACAAGGCGGGCGTGACTGCCGAAAATATCTTCTACGAAGATCTTGGTAACAATGGCACCGTTCGTGCGCGTTTCGCCAGTACTGATCTGCAGTTCAAGGCCAAGACCGTGCTGGAACAGGCGCTCAACCGCGATCCTGCCGATCCGAGTTATCTGGTCGCTTTCAATCTGTTGCCTAACACACCGGCGTGGCTGCAGAGCTTGCACGCGATGCCCATGTATCTGGGTCTAGATCTGCGTGGCGGCGTACATTTCCTGATGCAGGTCGACACGCGCGCCGTGATCACCAAGCGCATGCAGGGCATGCAGACAGGGGTGCGGTCAATGCTGGTCGAGAAGCGCGTTCGCTTCGCCGGCATTGCGCGTGAGGGTGACGCCATCGACATCCGCTTTCGCGACCCGGAAACCCGTGAGGCTGCGCGTAGCGCGCTGGTCTCGCAGATGCCTGACCTTGCGCTCACCGATGGCGCCGATAGCGAAGGCCTGAAGCTTCGCGCAACGCTCAGTCCTGCGGCGCTCAAGCGCACAGTGGAAGAAGCGGTTCAGCAGAATATTTCCACCCTTTCCAAGCGCGTGAACGAACTGGGCGTGGCCGAACCAGTGATCCAGCGTCAGGGTGCTGATCGCATCGTCGTCCAATTGCCTGGCGTACAGGATGTCTCTCGCGCCAAAGACATCATTGGCCGCACTGCCACGCTTGAGGTGCGTATGGTCGATGAATCTGTGCGCCGGGGAACCGAAGACAGCGCTGCCGTGCCTCTGGGGTCTGAGCTATTCAAGGTCGGCAAGGCGACGCCGGTCATTCTGTACAAAGATCCGGTCATCACGGGAGATTACATCGCGAATGCGGGTGCGAGTTTCGACCAGAACCAGCAGCCCAGCGTCAGCATCGACCTCAACGGCGATGGCGGGCGCAAGATGCGGGAGGCCACACGCAGCAAGATCGGTAAGCTAATGGCCATTGTGCTGTTCGAAAAAGGCAAAGGCGAAGTGCTGACTGTTGCAACTATTCGCGACGAACTCGGCTCGCGTTTCCAGATCACGGGCATGGAGTCGCCGGCTGGCGCCACCGATCTGGCATTGCTGCTACGGGCGGGTTCACTGGCAGCACCGATGGAAATCATCGAGGAACGTACCATCGGCCCTCAGCTCGGAGCAGAAAACATTGCCAAAGGATTCAACTCAACGCTATATGGTTTTGCTGCCATTGCGGCTTTCATGGTTCTTTACTACCTGCTGTTTGGCGCATTCAGTGTGCTTGCGCTGGCCGTCAATGTGATGTTGCTCATCGCCGTGCTATCACTACTGCAGGCGACACTGACGCTGCCGGGCATTGCGGCAATCGCGCTGACCCTGGGTATGGCAATTGATGCCAATGTGCTGATCAATGAACGAGTCCGAGAAGAGCTACGTCAAGGCAACACGCCACAAGCTGCAATCGCGGCGGGTTTCGAGCGGGCGTGGGCCACTATTCTGGACTCTAACGTGACAACGCTGATTGCCGGCTTGGCGCTGCTGATTTTTGGCTCAGGCCCCATCCGCGGTTTTGCGGTTGTGCACTGTCTGGGTATTATGACGTCGATGTTCTCAGCGGTAGTAGTCGCGCGCGCCTTGACCAATCTTTGGTACGGCCGCCGCAAAAAACTCAGCAGCGTCTCCATAGGGCAGGTATGGAAGCCCGAGGCCTGAGGGCATGGGTTTGAAGAGCTAACAAGAGGCAGATCATGGAATTCTTCCGCATTAAAAAAGATATACCGTTCATGCGGCATGCGCTGGTATTCAATGCCATCTCGGCGCTGACCTTTGCTGCTGCCGTGTTCTTCCTTTTGGCTAAAGGTTTGCATTTATCGATTGAGTTCACTGGTGGCACCGTGATGGAAGTCGCTTATGCCCAACCTGCCAATCTTGAGGGTATACGCAAGGTCGTGAACGATCTTGGCTATGCCGACAGTCAGGTACAAAGTTTCGGTACCGCTCAGGATGTGCTGATCCGACTGCCGGTGCAAAAGGGGAGTAATAGTGCTCAAGTCAGCACGCAGGTGATCGATGCGCTAAAAACGCAAGATGCGACAGTTAGCCTCAAGCGTGTTGAATTTGTTGGTCCGCAAGTGGGTGAAGAACTCGCCCATGATGGACTGACCGCATTGGCCTTTGTCGTAGTCGGCATCATGATCTACCTCGCATTTCGCTTTGAATGGAAATTCGCTGTGGCAGCGATTATCGCGAATCTTCATGATGTCGTGATCATCCTCGGCTTCTTCGCATTCTTTCAATGGGAGTTTTCGCTGACCGTACTGGCCGCCGTGCTGGCGGTGCTGGGTTATTCAGTAAATGAGTCCGTGGTCGTGTTTGACCGGGTTCGGGAGACCTTTCGCGACCGTCGATTCGGGAAGCTGGACACACCCGAAGTACTCAATCATGCGATTACCAGCACCATATCTCGCACCATCATCACCCATGGCTGTACGCAGTTGATGGTCTTGTCGATGCTGCTTTTTGGCGGGCCAACGCTGCATTACTTCGCGCTTGCACTGACCATTGGGATTTTATTCGGCATCTATTCTTCCGTTTTCGTCGCAGCCGCAGTCGCCATGTGGCTCGGCGTCAAGCGTGAGGATTTGATCAAACCCGTCAAACCCAAAGATGAAACAGATGGCGCGGTAGTCTGAACTGTCGTCTTGACTCTTTGTCGTATTTGGATCGATCTCTGTAGAGAATTCCATTCGTGTTCTGACTAGAGTTAGGAAGCGGTACTGCCAGCGTCGGCATGGGTCCCAGCTTTCGCTGGGACGACGGGAGAAGTCGTCATCCTGACGAAGGTCAGGATCCATCGTTGTGCACTACCAGCGTTTCAATGAGAGCGGCACTGCTAGAGTGGAGATGGGTCCCAGCTTGCGCTGGGACGACGGGAGAAGTCGTCATCCTGACGAAGGTCAGGATCCATCGTTGTGCACTACCAGCGTTTCAAT
>OMID01000048.1 GCA_900299005.1 Oxalobacteraceae bacterium | reverse complement strand
TTCGCCGGGTTACGGTTTCAAGGTGTCATTCAATCGCGAGCTTGCGGTGGGCAAGTGCGGGCAGGCTGGCACGCACCCCAGAGAGATGTTCCGTGTCCAGCGTTCCGTGTACCACGCCTTCCCCCTCGGGCAACTGAGCGAGCACCTCACCCCAAGGATCGATCAGCATGCTATGACCCCATGTGCGGCGCCCGCTGAGATGTTTGCCTCCTTGGGCCGCAGCGAGTACATAACACTGGTTTTCGATGGCCCTTGCACGCAGCAGAATTTCCCAGTGCGCGCGACCGGTGGTGTAGGTGAATGCTGCTGGCACGACCATCAGGTCACAGCGCCCCATCGCACGATAAAGCTCAGGAAAGCGCAAGTCATAGCAGATCGAAAGACCTATACGCAATTCGCTTGTTTCGAGCACGGCGATCTTATTGCCGGCAACAATGGTGCGCGATTCATCATAGGATTCCGCGCCGCGAGCAAAACCAAACAAATGAATTTTGTCGTAGCGTGCAGCGAGATGACCATCGGGCCCGTATGCCAGCAGGGTGTTGAGTACCTTACCTGGCTCAGGCGAAATCAGCGGTATGGTGCCGCCGATCAGCCACACGCCGTGCCGCTTTGCGGCTGCTGACATGAATCGCTGCAAGGGGCCATCACCGAGCTGTTCGGCATGCGCGAGCTTGTCGGTCTCTGTACGTCCCAGGAGTGGCCAGTACTCTGGCAACAAGATCACCGATACGCCTGCGCGTGCCGCCTCGTCAATGCGGGTCGTGAGAGATCGCATGTTGTCAGAGGGATCTGGCGTCGAGACCATCTGTATCGCAGCGACAGTCGTGTTTTTGTGCATCTTGGCCTCGTGGGTGACTCTTTTATCTTCTTGTGAGTCACTCTGGTTATTGATTACTTTGTTATTGCGTATTTTTTTCTGTCTTGTCGTATTTCTCGTTGTCTGCCTGCGGCAGCTTGCGCCGCGTGGACGCTTTTTTTATCGCAGGATCTTTCCATGGTCCGGTGATCTGATATTCCTGCGTCAATGCCTGGGATAACGGGTTTCGCAGAAAGAGCTGAGCAAGAAACGAACCCAGACCGATCACGGGATTGACTGCCAGTCCGTACACGACCGATGCGCCACCCGCGTTAAGCTCGGGGATGACCACAACGCTCAGGTTTTGGGTTTCCTCGTTCAGGTCAACCGTGCCATCCATCAGCACGACCGCATTCACGCCACGCATCTTGAAAGAATCCGTTTTCAGCACGCCACGCGTAATGGTGGCGGTACTGGCCATGCTGTCAAACTGGAAGCCTTCCGAAAAAATATCCCGGAAATCCAGTGTCAGTCGGCGCGGTAGTGATTGCAAGCTCATCACACTCAGCAATTTGGCGACACCGGGATCTGCCTTGAGGAATTGTCCACTGCCCAGTTTCAGGCTCAAACTGCCGGAGAGCGTAGGGAAATCAAATGAGGTCGGCAAGCCCTTCCAATTAACATCCCCCTCAATACGGCCCTTGCCACCCCGCAGTGTTTTCTCGAACCCGACGCGATCAAGCAGCTTGCCGGCGTCATTGATATCCAGTTCGTAGTTCATTGATGACTGGCTATCGGATGGGGACACTAGCCATTTACCCGTTGCGCGCAATACGGCGTCGGGATTGGTCAGCACCAGTCTGCTGATCCGCCATTCGCGACCAGGTCCTATCGCATTCGTTGCAGCCAGTTCAAGCCGACCGAGCTTCATGCCTCTGAGCTCGAAGTCATCCGCAACAAGATCAAGCCCAGGCAGTTCCTTGGAGCTCTTTCGGCCGCTGAGAATCTCAGTCATGTCGGATGATTCGGTACCGGGAATGACCAGCGAAGTGAAGTGTGCCGTAAATTTACCCGCACCACGCTCCAGCCAGGGATCGTCCCAGATTGCATGTCCGATGGCCTGGTCGGAATGAATGTTGAACTGCCACCCGTTACGCTGGCGCGAGGCACCCAGCACCGCATTGTCGAGCGAACGTTCAGCAACGATTAGTTGTGTGGTGCGAATACCAATACTGTCAGGCGACACAAAACCACTGATGTCCTGCCCGAGGGCACTGCCGACGCTCGATTCACCACTGGCACCAGTATCGGTGGTCAATGCCGTGACAACAGAACGCCAGGCGTCGACATTCAGCGCGGGCAGCGCAAGATTGAGCGATACGCCGGTGTCCGGTAGAGGTGCCGGCATGTTGACGCCGATACCTCCTCTGGAGAGCTTCCAGGGCGCACTTCTGGCATTCACACGCTGTCGGAGATAACGTGCCGACATTGAACGACCCAGATTGACCCTAATTTCCTCCTGCTGCACCATCGGATCAGCAGATACCAGTGGCGTCAACCCAAAGCGCAGCGGCATGGATTCGGCTTGTGATTTACCCAATGGCGCCGGAAAATCCATTGCCAAACCGGCCAGCGTGGAGTCAACCATGATCTCGGGTCCTTGTCCCTTCACACGCACCACTGCAGAGTAACGTGTGCTGCCAGACATTTTCTTGGCAAGACGTCGCACTGCGGCCGAGTTAAGGCCGCGGGCTACCCCATCCACACTGACAGAACCCTCGGCCTTCACTTGGGTCACGCCATCTTTTTGCGTTCCGCCGCTCAATACTATCGGGCCACCCAGGAAGTTGCCTTGAACACCATTGAGCTGAAAACCACGCTCGGAGAATGCAATGTCACCCGACACGTTCTGCACACTTGGCACGGATCGCCACAACTGCACCTCATTACCCTGAAAACGCACACTGCCCTGTGCGACCGCCTGCGACGGATCGGACAAGGGAATCTGTAACTTGAGCGACACTCGCGCATTGCCGCTGCCGCGGGCTTCTTCGGTGAGATTATCGATCCAGCCTCCGACCGGCGTATTGTTCACATAGGCCAACATCGTCTGCAGCAGCCCGCTGGCAGAGCCATTAACATCAAGCACCGGACGGTTGGATAGATAGTCGGGGATGACGGCGTCGACCGCGGACAGCTGCACACCCGCCGTGCGAGCGGTATCGGCTTGGATATGAATGCGTGTCTGATCAAGCGTGAACATGCCTTGAATATCGTCAATCCGATGCCAGAGGGGCGTACGCTTGTCGGGTGCCAGTTCCTGAGGTGCGGGATTGAGCTTTGCATGATCCAGCCGGGCACTGATCTTGAAAACGCCGGGAGCTTTGTCGCCTGCGCGCTGTGGCTTGAACGGAAACCTGTCGAGATGCCCCTTCAAAGTCAGCTGCAGGTCACGACCAGTGCCATCGACCAGCGCACCGCTGATCCAGTCGCGTGTCTCACGCGGAATACCCGCTGGCAAAAAACTCGCAACGCGCGTCAGCTCCAGCACCGGCAGGTGCAGATGCATGTCAATCTCGCCGAGCTTATCCTTGCGCAGCGGCCTGGGCAACAGATGCGAACCCTCCAACGTGCCTTTCAGGCCAGATTGCGAGAACTGCATGCTGGCTAATTTGATCGCCAAATGACTTTTGTCTCGGAGCGACCAGCTGGTGTCAGCGTCCAGTTCTTCGAAAGACAGGGTCGGCGTATTGATCAATTCCTCGACGTAGAAGGTCACGTTGTTGCCATTGATTTTGGCACTGCCGCCCTCCTGGCTGGCATCGATCTGCCCCGAGAGACCATCAAAGCCGGGCAACGCCTCCCGGCTTGTCTTGCCGTCAGGCGCAATGACGGCCGCCTGACGCTTGAGTGCCAATTGGCTGAATCGCCCGCTCAGACGGTATTTTCCCTCACCCGGCATATCGCCATCCCAACTGGCGACGAAATCATGTAACTGCCCTCGGGGCGCGAAATCTTTCAGCAGTGCCCGCTCGCTTTGTGGAAGGGGCAGATGAACTGCCAGTCTGGCGAGCGCCTCCAGATCGAGTTCCGTGATCTGCAACTCGTGATGCTCGTTACGCCCATCACGGGACCCCAGATAGATATGTCTGGCAGTTGTGGAAGGCAATACCTCCCCCTGATCGGTGCGTAAGGCAAATTGGGTCAGCGTGATTGCGTGACCCTGCTTACCGAAAGAGAGCAGCTTTTCCTTCAGACCAGTCGCCACCTCGCCCGCTGAGACTCGTCCACTGACCTCAACGAGTTTGAGAGGCTCCAGATCGTCACCCAATTGTAATGACAGATCTCTCAAGCCAAGATCAGCAGTGAAATTCACCGCCACCCGGCGATCAAAGCGCAGCCACGCGCGTATCGCGCCCTTGCCGCCAGAAAGTTTGTAGGGCCACGTGACGTACGGTGCCCAGGCATCAAGGTGGGTGTTGCCCCAATCTGCATAGATTTCGCCGACCCACTGCCCCGGGTCGGCACTGCGCGCGAACGCCGGATGTACGAACTCTGCTCTCAGATCAATCGGGGACCCCAGGCCTTCCGGGGGCGTGGCGTGCAGCGCGGCGCGGTGGGTATACCATTGATTCTGCAGCACGAAGCTGACTTTACTGAGAATCAGATCAGGCGCACTGCGCAGATGATCCTGCCAGCGAACCCAGCCATCGCGTATGACGATTTCTCGCTGTGCGAGCAGCCATTCGATCCCCTTTCCATCGTTCTCCTTTGATGTGTCAAGGTAGATGCCACCGACAAAAATTCGCCCCTCGCTGTCACGCTCGATTTCAAGATCCGGGCGTGATATCTCGAGATGATCGAGGTGAAGCTGAAATTTCAGCGCCGACCACCATGATACGGTCGCCACAACTTCGGGGAGCACCAGTGCGCGCTCGCCTTGCTGGTTGTAGACGATCAGATTATCCAGCCTAAGTCGTGGGTTGAGTCCGCTCCAGTTGGCATAGAGGGCATTGATCGTGACAGGCCGCTGCAGCAAGTGACTGGCCAGACTCTCGACCTCCGGTTTGTACCGATCGATATTGGGCAAAACCAGATAACGCAGCGAGAGGAAAGTGCCACAGAAGACAAAGTAGAGAACCACCAGCACAATGAACATCCAGCCCAGCGCATGATGGGTAATACGATTGATGTGGCCAACGCCAGCGACGAGCACACGCCAGCCCGGAGCAAGGACTTCCCTGAAACGCTGAACTGACTTGGGTTGGCTCGACATCGGTCGCTTGTTCTCTCTTCACCCCGGGGAATTGCGATGTCCGCCGCGTGGACGTGCCCTTTTCCTTTGTATCATAGTCGCTGGACACTCCCTGCGCGTATGTGCGCTGACCCTCTGTTCGCGGTGAAACCCTTGCCATCATTGCCCAACGCTCATACTTCACGTTTCGTCATGCGCTGGCTGGACGCCAGTCCGCCACGTGCCGCAGAGCTTGCAAGACTGTCGGAATTATCGCTCGACCAGCTGGATTTTGACCAGCTGCTTTCCGAGCAGCGGCAAGACGGCGCACCGCTGGCGAGTGGCATGCGGCGGCTACGTAATTTGCTGGTGGCCGCCATCACAGAACGCGACGTCGGTGGAAAAGCCTCTCTGGATGAGGTACTGACTGCCATTTCCATCTTCGCCGATTTTGCGATCTGCCGCCACCTGGAAGACCTGTATGCCCAGATGTGCGCAACCCACGGCGTACCCCTGGGAGAAGAGTCGGGCCGCGCCCAGAAAATGATTGTGGTTGGCATGGGCAAACTGGGAGGTCGCGAGCTCAACGTTTCCTCGGACATCGATCTCATATTTTTGTACCCAGAAGATGGCGAGACAGCGATCTCTGAAGAGGGTCAGCGAGGCCTGTCGAATCATGAGTTTTTTCTCCGGCTAGGCAAACGTCTGATCGCAGAGTTAGCCGAGATCACCGAGGATGGCTTCAGCTTTCGGGTGGACATGGCCTTGCGCCCAAACGGCAATTCTGGCCCGCTGGCGGCTAGTTTGGGTATGCTGGAAGAATACCTGATGGTGCAAGGTCGCGAGTGGGAACGTTACGCATGGGTGAAGGCCAGGGCAATCACCGGAGATCCGGATGATATTGCGCAGCTCGATCACATCGTCCGCCCCTTTGTGTATCGGCGGTATCTTGATTATGGTGCGATCAATGCACTGCGCAGCATGCATGCCCAGATACGCGCCGAAGTTGTTCGACAGGAGACTCGTCACCCCGATCGGACGACGAACGTCAAGCTGGGCCGGGGCGGCATTCGCGAGATCGAATTTCTGACACAAGTATTCCAGTTGATCCGTGGCGGACGCGACCCAGGATTGCGCGATCGCTCCACGAGAATAACCTTGCGCACGCTTGCCAAGCGCAAGCTGCTGACCGACGCTGTGGTGCAACAGCTTCTGGATGACTATACTTTTTTGCGCAACATCGAGCATCGCATCCAATATCTCGATGACGCCCAGAGTCACGTTCTTCCCTCCTCGCTTGAGGATCAGGATCTGGTCGCCCGCATGGCCGGCTTTCCCAATCGAGACCTGCTGGTCGTGGCACTGAATGAAGTCCGCACGCAAGTGGCGCTCCATTTCGACACTATGTTCGTCGGCAGACAAGCGACGGATGCCGAGGGCAAATCTGCCGAGGGCGATACAGCGCCCCTGCTTGAAAACATTGATGAGGATACCTTGTCATCGTATCTCGCAGGGACCGGTTTTGATGATCCTGCAGGCGCCACTCAACGGCTACTGACCAGCTGGAATTCATCCCGCATAAAATCATTGTCCGATGAACGCCGCAGTCAGTTACAAACCCTGATGCGCGCGGCGCTGCCGATGATCCCGCGCCAGCAGGCCCCCTGTTTGGCGACGCTCGGCCGGCTGGTCGATTTTTTCGAAACCATCGCCCGCCGCTCTGCTTACCTTGCGTTACTGACCGAGTACCCACACACCCTGGAACGTGTCATTCGCATGATGGCGGCCAGTGACTGGGCAGCGAAATACCTGACACGGCATCCGGTGCTGATGGATGAATTACTCGATGATGCGAGTCTGAAAGCTGAACCAGATTGGAATGAATTTGCTCTTGAATGCCGTCGTCAGCTGGAGGCCTTTGCCGGGGATACTGAACGACAGATGGATGTACTGCGTGAACAGCATCACGCACAACTGTTTCGCTTGCTGGCCAAGGATCTTGGAGGCTTGCTGACAGTAGAGCGTCTGGCGGATCATCTTTCGCTGCTCGCAGATGTGCTGGTGGCGAGCACGCTCGACGCTGTCTGGAAAACACTGACCAACCGCCACAAGGAAAAACCGTCATTTGCGGTGATTGCCTACGGCAAGCTCGGTGGCAAAGAACTCGGGTACGCCTCCGATCTGGACATCATCTTTCTGTACGACGATGAAGACCAGGAAGCGCCTGCACTGTATGCCAAGCTTGCCCAGCGCTTTATCAGCTGGATGACCAGTCACACCCCGGCGGGCATTTTGTTCGACATTGATATTGCCCTGCGTCCGGACGGCGCCAGCGGACTACTGGTGTCATCTTTCAAGGCCTTCGAAAAATATCAGCGCGAGTCTGCGTGGGTCTGGGAACACCAGGCGCTGACCCGAGCACGTTTTTGCGCCGGCGATGCCGAGATAGGCCAGCGTTTTGAAGCATTGAGAACCGAACTGCTTCGTCAAGCGCGCAATCCCGCCGAACTGCGAACCGAGGTATTGGCGATGCGCCAGCGTCTGCATGATGCTCATCCGAATCATTCGAAGATGTTCGATCTGAAACACGATCACGGCGCAATGATCGATATCGAGTTCATCGTTCAGTACCTGGTGCTGGCGCACTCTGCTTCGCATCCCGACCTGACCGGCGACATCGGCAACATCGCATTACTCAATTTAGCGGGGAGATCAGGACTGATTGATCTTGCTCTGGCAACCGAAGTCGCCGATGCCTATCGCCAATTTCGTAAGCTGCAACATCAGATCAGACTGAAAGGTGCCGACAAAGCCAGAGTGGCGCCGGAAACCGTGGCCTCTCAACGAGCAGCGGTTGAAAGGCTGTGGCAACTGGTCATGAAAGACCCGCTGTGAGCGGGTAGGGCTTGAGTTCAGATGGTGAACCCGGCGCGGGCGAAGCTCTGGAAGAGAAAACGTCACCCCGGCGAAAGCCGGGGTTGATGCCAGCCCTGGCAGTGGCTCCATCCCCATGGAAAGTCGGAGGTGCGCAATGATGGATCCCGGCCTGCGCTGGGATGACGGCGTACAGTCGGGGCATTACCCTTTGTACCCTGCATTGCGCAGCTACTCAAACCCCTCTCGCTGTCACACCACAACAAAACCTCAAAACCGTCACCCCGGCGAAAGCCGGGGTTGATGCCGGCCCTGGCAGTGGCTTCATCCCCATGGAAAGTCAAAGGTACGCAACGATGGATCCCGGCCTGCGCCGGGATGACGGGGTAGGGGCAGGTGATCCCTGTTCACCATTCAGCGCGTGGTCATTAAAGACCGACTTGCCAGCACACCAAAACGACACCTCAAAACCGTCACCCCAGCGAAAGCTGGGGTCCATGCCGGACCTGGCAGTGGCTTCATCCCCATGGAAAGTCAAAGGTACGCAATGATGGAT
>OMID01000047.1 GCA_900299005.1 Oxalobacteraceae bacterium | reverse complement strand
TCCATGATGATGGCTGTCGATTAGGGTTGCGCCTTTTGACGAAAAGTAAGTTCTTGAAGGCCACCCGCCATGAAAACGCAAAAGACCACCCTTGCACTCCTGATCGCCAGTAGTTTCGCCGCCCAAGGCTCGCTCGCGCAGGAGACCAAATCTTTATCTCCCGTCGTTGTCACCGCCACCCGAGTCGAGCAGGACAGTTTTGATTTGCCCATGGCGATCGATCAGGTCGACAAATCCGTGATCCAGGACAGTCAGCTTCGGATGACGCTCTCCGAGAGTCTGGCGCGTGTTCCGGGCATTACTGCGCAAAACCGTAATCAGATGGCGCAGGATCCGCAAATTTCATCGCGTGGCTTCGGCGCCCGCTCGGCATTTGGCGTACGCGGCATTCGCGTGTACGTGGATGGCATTCCTTTATCTATGCCCGATGGCATAGGCAATCCCGGCAGCGTTGATCTGGACACGGTAGGCAGCATCGAGGTCATGCGCGGTCCTTTCTCTGCGATGTACGGCAATTCTTCGGGTGGCGTCATCCAGATGTTCAGCAACACCATTCCGGCCACGCCTTACATCAGCGGTGACGTACTGTTCGGTAGCTTTGGCACGCGTCGCGAATCGGTCCAAGCCAGCGGCAACCGTCAGGGCGTGGACTACCTGCTGAACTTCTCCAATTACGAATCGGACGGCTATCGAGCCCAGAGCGCCAGCGAAAAGCGGCAGGCGACCGTCAAGCTGGGGATAAAACTGTCGGAAGACAGCAAACTCACCACGCTGGTTAACTGGTTCGATCAATTCGCTCAAGATCCTGGCGGACTGACCCTGGACAATCTGAACACCAGCTATACCCTAGCCTCACCTAACAATGTGTTAGCCAAGGCGCGCGTCATCCGGAGCAATACGCAGGTCGGCTTCAATTTCGAGAAGGTACTTGATTCGAACAATACCCTCAATGCGATCACCTATGCAGGCCAGCGAGACAATACGCAATACCTGTCCACGGGCGGAGCAAATGGCCGTGCCAGTGCAATTGCGCGCGATTTTTATGGCGCAGAACTGCGCATGACCCACCGCGGCATGATGCTTGACCGCCCCTATACAGCCACCGCAGGTATCAGCGCCGGCTTCATGGCGGATGCGCGCACCGACAGCCCAGCCAGCGCAGGAGTGATTAACGGCTCGCCGACCCGCGACGAAACGCAGAAAGCGAACAACCTTGATCAATACGTACAAGGCCTGTGGTCAGTCGCTGAGCGCTGGGATGTGCATGCCGGTGTGCGCCACACGCACCTCAGACAACGGGTCACGGACCACTTGCCAAGCTCAGCCGGAGACGGCACTGGTGCAGTCAGCTTCGATAAAACCATCCCGGTGATCGGAGCAGTTTTCAAGGCAACCCCCACGCTGAACTTTTATGCGAACGTGGGTAAAGGCTTTGAGACACCAACCATGATTGAGATCTCTTTCCGCGATACCACAGGCAACGGCCCCAACCTGAATATCAAGCCTGCAACCAGCACAAACATCGAGATTGGTAGCAAATGGCTGATCTCGGAGAGTTCGCGAGCCAACATCGCTCTCTTCAACATCAATACCGAGAATGAGATTGTCGTCGACAGCGGCGGTACTTACACC
Source organism: Oxalobacteraceae bacterium (assembly GCA_900299005.1). Taxonomy (GTDB): domain Bacteria; phylum Pseudomonadota; class Gammaproteobacteria; order Burkholderiales; family Burkholderiaceae_D; genus Pernthalerella. The sequence continues at coordinate 4,259 of OMID01000047.1, read as the reverse complement.
ACCTACCGCAACGCTGGCAAAACTACGCGTCAGGGTGCGGAAGTATCCGCAGAAACGCTGCTGAACCAGAATCTCTCTCTGCTGGCGGCGTACACCTATCTGGATGCCACTTTCGATTCCGGCTCGAACTTCAACCCGGGAAGCTATATCCCGGGCACCTATCGTTCGCAGCTGTACGCGGAGGCTGCCTGGAAATATCAGCCCATCGGTTTCAAGACAGCGCTTGAAGTACGCCACAACAGCAAGGTCTACGCCAATGATGCAAATACCGCTAAGGTCGACGACTACGTGATCTTCAGTCTTCGCGGACAATTCAGCCAGCAATACAAGGACTGGACGCTGACCGAGTATGCTCGCATCGACAATCTGTTCGACGAAAAATATGTTGGCTCGGTGCGTGTGAATGACACCAACAGCCGCTTCTACGAACCTGCGCCGGGTCGCAACTGGATACTGGGCGTGAAAGCCGCGCATAACTTCTGATGCCTGCAACAGCTTGATGCAAAGCCCGCCTGACCAGCGGGCTTTTTTTCACCCGGCGAGGACGGCGGAAACCGTCACGCTGCCGTCTATAATCAAAAAAACTTCGACAAAGAGGCCACCCATGAGCCCTGATGACCAGCGGGCGATTGCCAATAGCTTTGAGCTCTCGCGCCTGCCTGCCGGGTTCCACGACAACCCCTTTCCGGTCTATCACGCATTGCGCGAACATGCGCCTGTCAAGCCAATGGCCGACGGCAGTTATTTTCTCACCCGCTATGATGACCTGATCGCCGTCTACAAAGATACTCGGACATTCAGCTCGGACAAGAGACTGGAATTCAAGCCGAAGTATGGTGATTCGCTTCTGTACGAGCATCACACGACCAGCCTGGTTTTTTCTGATCCTCCACTACATACACGTGTAAGAAAACTCATTGCCGGTGCACTCACCCCCCGCGCGATCGCCAGCATGGAAGAGGGTCTGATCCGCATGGTCGATGCTCTGCTCGACCGGATGGAAGACAAACAGCTTGCTAGGGGCAAGATTGACCTCATCCACGATTTCGCCTCGGCCATACCCATCGAGGTGATTGGTAACCTGCTGGGGGTACCCGCCAACGAGCGCGACCCCTTGCGGGATTGGTCACTGGCCATTCTGGGTGCGCTGGAACCCGTAATCAGCACAGAGGTTTTCGAGGCCGGCAATCGAGCGGTAGCAGAATTCATGGATTACCTGAATACTCTGATCACAGGACGACGGGCAGTTCCCGGCAACCCCGAGACCGACGTGCTCACGCGACTGATTCAGGGCGAGGCCGATGGCGAAAAACTCTCCAGCAAAGAACTTCTGCATAACTGCATTTTCTTGCTGAATGCGGGGCACGAAACCACGACCAATCTGATCGGCAATGGTCTGGTAAGCCTGTGCGAATATCCCGACCAGCGAGCAAGACTGCTGGAGACTCCGGAACTTATCAAGACGGCGGTTGAAGAAATACTGCGTTTCGAAAGCTCGAATCAGCTGGGCAACCGCATTACCACGCAGCCGGTGGCGATTGGCGGTGTGGCGATGCCGGCGCAAACACGGCTGACGCTGTGCATCGGGGCAGCTAACCGCGATCCAACGCAATTTGATTTGCCAGAGAATTTCGATATCAGCCGCAACCCGAACCGACATATTGCGTTCGCCAGCGGTGCGCATGCATGCGCCGGAATGAGCCTCGCTCGGCTCGAGGGGCAGATTGCGATAGCTCGTCTGCTGCAGCGTTTTCCCAACTACGCCCTCGCTGGAGCGCCAATGCGCAGCGGCCGGGTGCGCTTTCGTGGCTTTCTGCACATACCGGCGACCGTCAGCTAGGATGCCTCAGGTTCTCAGCTTGCCGTTCACGTTCCATTCTCCGGCCCGCAAGAGACAGACTTCGGCAAAGACCTCGGCATGTGATTGAGGATCTCTAGGCTTTCGGAAAACTTCATGGAGCGCAGATCGAAGGAAGTCTGCATCATCATCATCCTGAACAAACCAGCGCAGTGTTGGCGGTATCGCCATCAGCATCGTGAGATCATTATCAAAGACCTCCATGAAAGCGATCTCGGACATACCACCATCCCGCGAGAGCGCCGCATTGCGGATGTAGTCAGCGCCCTCTGAACATTCCTGTGTGCTCAGCGCATGGGCGCTGACAGATTGAGGTGGGGATAACATGAGTGCGGCCAGCAGGATGGGCAACGACCTGAGGCAGCGCGACAGCTTTGCTCGGACCATCTGAACCTCCTCTTCCAGCGATGAGTGGTGAGATTTTAGGCCGTGATTGCAAAAAAAGGCACGCTGCGACGCGTCATTACGTCGTGACTGTCGAGTACAAATTACAGAGAATTCGATTGATTAAATACCGACAGTTTTCGCCTCTGGAAAATAGCCATGGGCGAATGATTTGATGGACTCGCAGGTAGTGTGGTGATGCTGACTGACCCTGCAATGGGATCTGTTCAGGGTCTCTGCGAATCAACAAAACACTCTGCACTGCAACACGAAAAAAGAGGGTAGCCGGAAGGTTTCAGGCCACCTTGTCCGCTTCGTCATTTCTCTGCTCGGCGGCTGGCAAGTAATCGAGCTCGAGCTCGGCTTTGTCAACCAGGTGCTGAGGTAATTCCCTCTGCACCGCAACCCCAAGCCGTTCAAAATCTCGCGCGCGCTTGATCAGATTGCCGCGCCCGCTATACAGCTGCGAGAAAGCTGTGGTGAAACTGGCTTTGGCGGAATCAAGCTTTCGTCCAAGCTCTTCCATTGAACCAATGAAACCGACCAGTTTCTGGTAGAGCTGGGCAGCACTCTCTGCCAACTCAGCACTGTGAGCATTCTGATGCTCGAAACGCCATAACTGACGCACAATATTCAGGCTAGTCAACAGGGTGGTTGGTGTGGCCACCAGCACATTGCGCTCCACTGCATGCTGGAATAGGTTTTCGTCGGCTCGCAGTGCCTCAACAAACGCCGATTCGATCGGAATGAACATGAACACCATGTCAGGCGAATTCAGTTCACTCAGTTCAAAATAGCGGCGATCCGACAGCTCGGTGATGCGATCCGCAATGGCCTGCACATGATCACGGATCGCCTTCTTACGCTCGAGGTCATCTTCTGCGTTGACGAAGCGCGTGTAGGCATTCAGCGAGACTTTGGCATCGATGATCAGGTGCTTCTGCTGCGGCAGATAAACGATCACATCGGGCCGCTGCCGCCCGGACTCGGTTGCGAAACTGACCTCGCGACGGTAGTCGCTGCCGTCCTGCAAGCCGGAACGGGCGAGTACATTTTCAAGTACCAATTCGCCCCAGTTACCCTGCATCTTCGTCTGACCTTTAAGCGCAGTCGCCAGACCATGTGCCTCTTCGGTCATTTGTCGATTCAGTTCTTTCAGTTGCGTCAGCTCGGTTTTCAAAGCAGCTTACTGCTGCGCATCCTGATAGTGCATCTCCTCGACGCGGGTCTTGAATTCGTTGAGCCTTTCACGAAAGGGATGGAGCAGCTGCCCCAATCCCTCGAGGTTCTGCTCGGTGAATCGTTTGGTCTTGTCTTCCAGGATGCGGGTCGCGAGGTTCTGGAATTCTTCCGTTAGTGATTTGCGGCTGCTGTCGCTCATCTCCTGCAGCAGGGCGAACTTTGCTTCGGCCTGCTTGCGCTCTTCCTCGAGCCGGGTGCTGGTACTCGCCAGTTCCCGACCCAAGGCTGCCAGCTGCTCCTGCAAGTGCTGGTGGGTGCGCGCGGACTCTGTCAGTTGAGCGCGCATCGCATCATGCGCCTGCTCCCACAGGCGTGCGCGTTCCTGACTGGCTGCCAATGCTGCGCCATGCCTGCCGCGCGACAGCAGCCACGCCAGCACCGCGCCAACCGCAGCAGAAATCAGCGCAACGCTTGTCAGCAGCACGTCCATGTGACTCTCCAGCTTCAATGTTTACAACCGCAATGCAGTGTAACAGCAGTGAAGACGAGAGCTTGTTACCCTCGTCACCCGGCACTCCACCCCAAGGTCTTCCCACAATCCTGCGATCACTGGCACGCGCAGGCGGTCCGGGCAAGTCAACGGGCGTTTTCAGGTTTCCGACTGCGTGTCTTGGGCCCTGAGGGCCTTGGCGAGCATTCGATAACGGGATCATCGATAAGGGACAAGAAGGGACAAGATTTTTACGAGGCCAGGGAAGTGGCTCTCCTCGGCAGACTGGTCACCGAGTGAACGCCGATGCTGGCTGGCCCAGAAATCCGGTGGACTCAAGGCCTC
>OMID01000046.1 GCA_900299005.1 Oxalobacteraceae bacterium | reverse complement strand
TCTATCGCAACCTGCGCCAGGAAGACGGTTAATCCTTCGTGGTTCAGTGATGGATCCCGGCGTTCGCCGGGATGACGATGGGGAGCTCGTAATTCAGCCATCTATCGCAACCTGCGCCAGGAAGACGGTTAATCCTTCGTGGTTCAGTGATGGATCCCGGCGTTCGCCGGGATGACGACGGGGAGCTCGTAATTCAGTCATCCATCGCGACCCGCAGCGGGAGTCATCCATGAAGGTCATGCCTAGATATCTGCCTCGACTTCGTTACCGTGCTCCTCCAGCCACGCGCGCCTTGCGGCCGCCTCGCCTTTGCCCATCAGCATGGTGAAGCGCTCTTCAGAGGCCTTGACACCCAAGTCACCCAAAGCCACTGGCAGCAAGCGACGTGTGTCTGGATTCATGGTGGTTTCCCAGAGCTGCTCGGCGCTCATCTCGCCCAGACCCTTGAAGCGGGCGATGCTCCATGTACCTTCTTTCGCACCATCCTTGCGCAGCTTGTCTTCAATAGCTTCTAGCTCGCCGGGGTCGAGCGCATAGATTTTTTGCGCGGGCTTTTTACCTCGCGCGGGGGCGTCGATCCGGAATAGCGGCGGGCGAGCGACATAAATGTGGCCACGTTCGATCAGTTTCGGAAAATGGCGGAAGAACAGAGTCAGCAGCAGCACCTGAATGTGTGAGCCATCGACATCTGCATCAGACAAGATGCAGATACGACCGTAGCGCAGACCAGAGAGATCAGGATCATCGTTTTTGCCGTGCGGATCGACGCCGATCGCGACCGCAATGTCGTGAATCTCATTGTTCGCAAACAGTCGGTCTCGCTCGGTCTCCCAGGCATTGAGCACCTTGCCGCGCAGCGGAAGGATCGCCTGAAATTCCTTATCGCGACCCATCTTGGCCGAGCCCCCTGCGGAATCACCTTCGACCAGAAAGATCTCATTGCGGGTAATGTCAACAGATTCACAGTCGGTGAGTTTGCCGGGCAAGACCGCGACGCCAGAGGATTTTTTCTTTTCGACTTTTTGAGCTGATCGCAGGCGACTTTGTGCCTGACGAATGACGAGTTCTGCGAGCTTCCTGCCGTAATCCACATGCTGGTTCAGCCAGAGCTCAAGCGCCGTGCGCGAGAAACCACCGACCAGCCGGACCGCGTCGCGCGAGTTCAGTCTTTCCTTGATCTGCCCCTGGAATTGCGGGTCAAGCACTTTTGCGGACAGCACGAAGGAGGTGCGGGCGAACACGTCTTCCGGCAGGAGCTTCACTCCTTTGGGCAGCAAGGAATGCATCTCGACGAAACTCTTCACTGCGCCAAACAAGCCTTCACGCAAGCCGGATTCATGGGTGCCGCCGGCGGGGGTGGGAATCAAGTTGACATAGGACTCGCGCACGATAGCGCCTTCTTCCGTCCAGGCGACGACCCAGGCCGCGCCTTCGCCCTCGGCAAAACCTTCTGCCTCGGCACCTGCGTACTGCTCGCCTTCGAATAGGGGTATCAGTGCTGCGGCACCCCCACCCTGAGTCAGTGCCTCATTAAGGTAGCCGCGCAGACCGTGTTCATAGCGCCAGCTTTGCGTCTCGCCGGATTTTTCTTGAATGAAGGTGACCTTAACGCCTGGTAGCAGCACGGCTTTCGATCGCAGTAGCCGCTGCAGCTCGCTTACCGGAATGACGGATGAATCGAAATACTTCGGATCGGGCCACACCGTGACGCGCGTGCCGGATTTTTTGTCTTCCTTGCCTGCCGCCCGTGATTTCAGCCTGGAGGTCACATCCCCGCCAGAGAAAGCGATGGTATGCACGCCATGGCCTTTGTCATCCTTGCGCCAGACGGTGATTTCCAGCTTCGATGACAGCGCATTCGTGACCGATACACCCACCCCATGCAGACCACCCGAGAATGCATAGGCGCTACTCGCGCCCTTATCGAACTTGCCGCCCGCATGCAGCCGCGTGAAGACGATTTCTACCGTGGAGATTTTTTCTTCCGGATGCAGGCCGACAGGAATACCGCGACCGTCATCCTCCACGCTGACGCTGCCGTCCTTGTGCAGCGTGACCATGATGTTCTTGCCAAAGCCGCCCAGCGCTTCGTCAGAGGCGTTGTCAATCACTTCCTGGATGATATGAAGCGGGTTTTCGGTCCGGGTATACATCCCCGGGCGCTGCTTGACGGGTTCCAGTCCTTTGAGGACGCGTATCGAGGATTCGCTGTAGTCGGATTTTTTGCTTGCCATGCGTGAAAGCCTGGATGAAAAAGTGTCAGGGTGTCCCTGAGGGAGAAAATTTCGGGAATTCTAATGAATTTTGAAGGACAGGCTGCATTTGAGGCGAAATGACGTTCGGCAGTGGCTCATTTGGAGAGCATCTGCATCGCTCTCTCCAGTCCGTCCATCGTGACCGGATACATGCGATTGCCCATGAGTTGCTTGATGATCGCGATCGACTGCCGGTACTGCCACAGGCCTTCCGGTTCCGGGTTGAGCCAGACGAATTTCGGGAATTGATGCACGAAACGCTGAAGCCAGACTGCACCCGCTTCTTCGTTGTGATGTTCGACCGAGCCACCGGGCTGCACGACCTCATAAGGGCTCATGGTGGCGTCGCCTACGAAGATCAGCTTGGTGTCTGGTGGGTATTTGCGGATGACCTCCCAGGTGGAAAAACGCTCAGCATGACGGCGGCGGTTATGCTTCCACAGCGTCTCGTACACGCAGTTGTGGAAGTAGAAGAATTCCATGTTCTTGAACTCGGTCTTCGCGGCAGAGAATAATTCTTCCACGCGGGCGATATGGTCATCCATGCTCCCGCCTACATCAAGCAGCATCAGCACCTTGACCTTGTTCTTGCGCTCTGGCTGCATCTTCAGATCCAGCCAGCCCGCATTGTTGGCGGTGGCGCGAATCGTGTCGTCCAACGCAAGTTCTTCTTCTGCACCTTCGCGCGCAAATTTACGCAGTCGGCGTAGTGCCACTTTGATGTTGCGGATACCGAGCTCACGGTCGCTGTCATAGTCGCGGTAGGCGCGTTGATCCCAGACTTTCACGGCGCTGCGGTTGCCGCCTTCGCCCCCGATGCGTACCCCTTCAGGGTTTTGTCCGCTGTTCCCAAAGGGCGATGTACCGCCGGTACCTATCCATTTGTTGCCCCCTTCATGCCGTTTTTTTTGTTCCTCCAGCAGTTGTTTCAAGCGATCCATCAGCTTGTCGTAGCCGAATTTTTCGATTGCCGCTTTTTGTTCGGGCGTCAGCTCGCGCTGCAGACGTTTCATGAGCCAATCGAGAGGAATCTCGGGATTTTTTTCAAACAGCGTGTCAACGCCATGAAAGTAAGCACCAAAGGCCTTGTCAAATTTGTCGAAATTCGCCTCGTCCTTGACTAAGGTAGTGCGTGAAAGGAAATAAAAATCATCCATCGACGGTTCGATCACCTGTTGATCTAGCGCCTCCAGCAGTACAAGAAATTCCTTGATTGACACAGGAACCTTTGCATCCTTGAGCGTGAAAAAGAAGTCGATCAGCATGGTGGCAGAAAGATCAAGGTTCTGGTCAGCGGTTACTGCGCGACATGAAAACCAGTCGCTCGAAAAGATGCACATCCTGCTCGTTCTTCAGCAGAGCGCCGTGCAGCGGCGGAACGATCGCTTTCTGGTCCTGACTACGAAGCGCCTCTGGCGGAATATCCTCGGCCAGCAGCAGCTTGAGCCAATCGAGTAATTCCGAGGTTGATGGTTTTTTCTTCAGACCGGGAATATCACGGACTTCAAAAAAAGTTTGCAGTGCCTGAGAGAGCAGGGTTTTTTTTATGTCGGGGAAGTGCACATTCACGATGTCCTGCATCGTGTCTTTGTCAGGGAATTTTATGTAATGAAAGAAGCATCGGCGCAGGAAAGCATCCGGAAGCTCTTTTTCATTATTTGAGGTGATGATAACCAGTGGCCGGTGTTTTGCGCGCACCATCTCGCGGGTCTCGTAGACATAGAATTCCATGCGGTCCAACTCGCGCAGCAAGTCGTTGGGAAATTCAATGTCGGCTTTGTCGATCTCGTCGATCAACAGCACAACGGGTTCGTTGGCGGTGAAGGCCTGCCACAGTACGCCCCTGACGATGTAATTCTGGATGTCTTTGACGCGCTCATCGCCAAGTTGCGAGTCGCGCAGACGCGAGACAGCATCGTACTCGTAGAGCCCCTGCTGTGCCTTGGTCGTCGATTTGATATGCCATTGCAAAAGTGGCATCTCCAGCGCGGCCGCCACCTCCTCGGCCAGCATGGTTTTACCCGTGCCCGGCTCACCTTTGATCAGCAGTGGGCGCTGGAGGGTGAGCGCGGCATTCACCGCCAGTTTCAGATCATGGGTGGCGACGTAATTGTCGGAACCCTCAAAGCGCTTGTGGGTGGTCATGGGTTTACTAATCAGTCAGGGAAAATAAGCACGAGTATAAAGTAGCTCGGCAGCGAGAGACGTTTGAAGACGCGCTATTTTGCCTGCGAATGGTCGCAAGAAATAGACGATGAAATGCGAATCGGTTATCATAGGGCGCTTTTTTTACGGGGGCGGGTAAAAACAGACCTGGCAAAGAAGGCTTCCCAGTCCCAGCCGCCCTCCTGGTGTCGAATCAAACTACGCAGAAATCATGAAAAAACTCTTTGTTCTCCTCGCGCTGGCAGGTGTGACTCAGCTCTCCGCTGCAGCGGATGCGGCGGGTGACTCGAATGCCGCCAAAAACAAGGTCGCCATGTGCATAGGCTGCCATGGAATCGCTGGCTATAAGGCGACTTTCCCCGAGGTGTACCGTGTGCCCATGTTGGGCGGGCAGTCGGAAAAGTACATCGCTGCGGCGCTGAGCGCCTACAAGAAAGGTGAGCGCAACCATCCCTCGATGGTGGGCATTGCCAAGGGCTTATCCGAACAGGATATCGCCGATATCGCCGCGTACTACGCGCAGCAGAAATAAGGAGCAAGTAATGAAAAAGATGATTGCACTGCTGGCTGCTCTGCTCGCTAGCGTGTCCCTGAGTGCCGTCGCCGGCGATATTGAGGCGGGCAAGGCCGCCGCCGCGAAATACAACTGCGCCTCCTGCCATGGCGCTGACTTCAATTCGCCGGTTGATCCCAGCTACCCCAAGTTGGCGGGTCAGCATGCTGATTATCTGGAGCATGCCCTGAAGGCCTATCAGCGCGGCACTACCGCCAGTAATGGCCGCGGAAACGCGATCATGGGCGGCATGGCCAAGCCGCTCTCCAAAAAGGATATTGCTGATATCTCGGCTTATCTGGCCAGCCTGCCGGGGTCGCTGGTCGTTCGCAAGTAATGCGCGTCAGATCGGCGTTGCGCGAACATGCGTAGCGTGCAGCAAAAAAACCGCAGCCTGTGCTGCGGTTTTTTTTTGAGCGATCACGGCAGACTACGTCGCTTGACACAGTCGACATAGGTGGCGCCATCAGGTGGCAAGCCATGTCGCTGAGAAGTCCAGAGCATCTCACCCAGGCATTCCATGATGTCGTGATGCGCATCGTGCTCAGAGCCGCGCCGCTCTGCCAGCCGGATGAAGGCATCGCGTATGCCCGGTGGTTGGTCAATGGCGATTTGCTCACTGATCGAGAGGTGCATGGATAAGTGCAGGAAGGGATTTGTTGCCCCATGCACGGCATCGTAGTCTGCCGCCAGTGCAGCCTCAAGATCCGATAGCTCAGGTTCATATTCCGGATGCTGCAGCATCCAGTCGTGCGCGATCGTTTCCATGGGCGTGAGCACATCGCCTGAGGACGCCTTGCGCCAGGTGTCACAAAAAAAGCGCCGAACCGCTTCTTTGCTCGGTGCAAACATCACTCACTCCAATCCGAATATAGCGATCCAGGCGCTGAGTGCGGCAAAGAGCAGCGCGGCAGCGATACGAACCCAGAGCATCGGTATCCATTGCGCGGTGGTTTTACCGAGCAGCACGGCCGGTGCAATCGCGATCATTTCGCCCAAGGTCGCGCCGCTCATGACCAGTTCGAACTCGCGGTATTTGGCGGCCATCAGCAGGGTGGCGATCTGTGACTTGTCGCCGAGTTCGGCCAGTACAAAAGTGATGAATGCCGTCAGCACAAGGCTGCTGGAAGAGGTGAACGGCGCCTCGTCATCATCCTCATCATCGTCATCATCTTCGGGTATGAGGGTCCAAATCGCCACACCAGCGAAGAGTACGACCAGCAGCCAGCGCAGCAGGTGTCCTGGCACCCAAGCAGAGAGTGTCGTGCCCAGCAACGCAGTCACACCCATGCTCACTAGCGTGGCAAAGAAGATGCCGGTCAGGATAGGCAGACTTCGACGGTAGCGCATCGCCAGCAGCAGGGCCAGCACCTGGGTCTTGTCGCCCATTTCTCCAAAGCCCACCACAGCAGCGCTGTTCAGAAAAGCTTCCATCACACGGCCTTCTCAGGGGTCGGTGTTTTTTGTCGGTACTCGCAGAGGTCGGCAATCAGACAGTTCCAGCATTGCGGCGTACGCGCCAGACAGGTGTAGCGGCCGTGCAGTATCAGCCAGTGATGTGCATCCATCAGGTAGTCCTGCGGTACGAATTTCATCAGTTTTTTTTCGACGATCTCGACTGTCTTGCCGGGCGCGAGTCCGGTGCGGTTCGATACCCGAAATATATGCGTGTCGACCGCCATGGCCGGCTCGCCAAACGCGGTGTTGAGTACCACGTTGGCCGTCTTGCGGCCTACACCGGGCAGGGCTTGCAGGGAGTCTCTCTCACGCGGCACTTCGCCACCATGCCGCTCGAGCAGGATGCGACAGGTATCGATCACATTCTTTGCTTTGTTGCGGTACAGGCCTATGGTCTGCACGTAAGGGATGAGTCCGTCAATGCCTAACGCGAGAATTTGTTCCGGCGTGTTTGCCACCGGATACAGTTTGCGGGTTGCCTTGTTTACCGAGACATCTGTTGCTTGTGCAGAGAGGATGACAGCGATCAGCAGCTCGAAGGGCGTCGTGTATTCGAGCTCGGTGGTCGGATGCGGATTAGCGGCTCTGAGCCGCTCGAAGATCTGGCGTCGCTTCTCCGGGTTCATGATGTTTTTTTTGCCTGCGCGTCTTTTTGCAGGCGCGCGCGTTCCATTGCTGCCTGGATGATCGCCCGCTTGCGCTCTTTCTCTGCGCGCTCTGCATCGGAGAGTGCCGCGGTATTTTCGACTTCTTTCAGTTTGGCAGCTGCCTTTGCCGCCAGTCGTGCATCGTTTGCTTCCCTCTCGCGAAGCAGTCGCGCCTTGCGCGCGTGATATCGGGTGCGTGCCGCATCCGCTTGCTGCTGTGACCACGCCGCCCATCCGGTCAGATTGGGCGTGATCGATACCATCGCAATGCAATCGACCGGGCAGGGCGCGACGCACAGATCACAGCCGGTGCAGAGTTCAGGGATCACGGTATGCATCTGTTTGGCGGCACCGACGATCGCATCCACCGGACAAGCCTGTATGCACAGAGTGCAGCCTATGCAGGCCGCTTCGTCAATCACGGCGACAGGCCGTTCGCGCTCGATGCCATGAACAGGATTGATCGGAATGACGGTTTTGCCCAGCACGGAGGCCAACCGTGCCACCCCCGCTGCGCCGCCGGGCGGGCACTGGTTGTAGTGTGCGCTGCCATCAGCAATTGCCTCGGCATACAGGCGGCATGAGGGATAGCCACACTTCGTACATTGCGTCTGCGGCAGCAGGTCTTCGAGTTGGTCGGCAAGTGATGAATGCGGGTAAGCCATAGCCCGACATTATCCGGCATTTGAGATATCGGGCGTGTGATGCGGCGTGCCCTTGAGGAGCGATATCAAATGAAAAAGGCCGCCCGGAAGCGGCCTGTCATCATGCGCACTGAAGTTTTCAGCGATGCGTGCGAATGAATTCACCGATTTTTGGTGCGATCATCTCGCGCCAGCGGCGACCGGAGAAAATACCGTAATGCCCGCACTTCGGTGCCGTATAGTGCTGCTTCATGTGTTGGGGAATCTGAACGCACAACTCATGTGCTGCACTGGTCTGACCTGAGCCCGAGATATCATCAAGTTCACCTTCGATAGTGAACAGCGCCACGGTCTTGATGTCCTGCGGGCGCACGCGCTTGCCCTCGACATCCCAGGTGCCCATGGGCAGGGCATGATCCTGAAATACGGTTTTGATTGTCTCCAGATAATATTCGGCCGGCATATCAAGCACCGCATTGTACTCATCGTAAAACTTGCGGTGCTCTTCAGCGGACTCGTTGTCACCCTCTCGCAGGTGGAGATAGAACTCCCAATGGCTTTGCGCATGTCGGCGCGGATTCATCGCGACGAAACCGGCGTGCTGCAAGAAGCCGGGATAGACGCGGCGTCCGTAGCCCGGATAGTTGGGCGGCACGCTGTAAATTACATTATTTTCAAACCACGCGAAGGGCTTGTTCATGGCGAGGTCATTCACCTGCGTGGGCGACTTACGAGAATCGATCGGACCGCCCATCATCACCATCGTTTTGGGCAAGCACTTTTCTTCTGCGCTTGCCATTAGTGAAATGGCCGCCAGTACTGGCACGGTTGGCTGACAGACCGAGATCACGTGCAGATCAGGCCCGAGGTAACGGATGAATTCCTGAACGTAGTAAATGTAGTCATGAAGATGAAAAGCGCCCTTGTCGAGCGCGACCATGCGCGCGTCGGTCCAGTCCGTGATGTAGACATCATGATTGGGCAAGAGCTCGCGGACGGTATCGCGCAGCAGCGTGGCATGGTGGCCGGACAGCGGCGCCACCAGCAGCACTTTGGGCTGATCAAGCGGCGCAGCGACAGTTGCGCTGCACTCCTTGCGGAAGTGCAGAAGCTTGCAAAAAGGCTTGTCGAGAACCGCATCCTCGATGATCGCGACCCGGTGCCCGTCGACCTCGACCGAGGTGATGCCAAATGCGGGTTTTTCGTACTCTTTGCCGAGACGGAACATCAGTTCGTAGCCTGCGGCGATGCGCTGCGCAAACGGCGTGTGCGCAAAGGGCGACACCGGGTTGGTGAACAGTTTGGAGGATGCCTCAGCCCACTGGACCAGAGGGCTCAGCAGGGTGCGGTTCATTTCGTGCAATTGATAGAGCATGAAGACCTCTCATTCAGGACGCTCGATTGTGAAGGCAATGCGCAGTTTCCGCAATGCAGCAATTGCAAGATCAACCTATTTCCGACATCTGCCCCATCAGCGTTCAATGTCTCTTGATGCCGATCCCATGCTCGGTAGGGGTTGTTTCTTATCGGTAACATACTAGAGCACTTAACTACTGACAACCCATTTGTTAGTAAAAAATAAGAGGGTTTGGTTGCCTACCCGACATCGTTTTTTCCGAAAACTCATTGATTTTCATGACTTGCAGCGCATCTGCAACCGATTTTTGACCATTTCTGACCACGAGCCCCCCAAGCTTGCCGTTTCTTTAGACAGCAATTTTTCCTGATTGCGCCCGGTTGGCCTCCCGTGGCCCGGCCCGCTCAGTTGTCGGATGATAAAATTAGGGTCATGGTCGATCTTGCTCTCCGGCGTCTGGTTTCCCGTTGCCTAATTGCCTTGCTGCTCATGCAGGTGGCGCTACCGTCTTGGGCGGCGTTGGGTGTGGCAGGCAAGGCGGGCTGGATGGAGATTTGTGCCGCCAGTGGCCTCCAGTGGGTTCAGCTGAGTCAGCCAGACGGCGTAGCTGCGGATCATCAAACTGCGCATGATCACTGTCTGCTGTGTGCGTCCACCGGCGCGAGCCCCGCTTTCGATGCGCGCACGTATCTCGATGATCAGCTTCGCGAAGCAACGAACACTCCCTTCCCTCAGGCTGCTCACCGCTGGTATGCGGGGCATGCCATCCTCTCGCGGGCCCCGCCGGCCTGATTGCCGTTGTTCCCCATTTTTTGAACAACAGGCCGCGCCATTTGCGTTGGCCTAGCTGTGTTTTCATCGACTGTCCGCAGCTGATGTAGCTGAAGTTTGCGGCACAGGCTTTTCATCTGGAAAAATAATGAGAATGGATTTCACACGCACGCCAGGCTGTCTGGCTGTGCTGATGGTATGCGCCGTGTCAGCTGCCCGTGCCCAGGAGTCGCGCACGCCCACAGCGACCACACTGATGTCGCTGGGCGAAGTCGTTGTCACTGCCAGCGATGATCCTCTGGCGGTCAGTAGCTTGTACACCTCGGTCAATGTCGTACCCGCCGAGCGCATCGAGCAACAATCTATCAATAACAACTGGCAGTTATTTGATCAGGTGCCTGGGGTAATGCTGACCACTTTTGGTCAGGGCACGACTTCGGGCAAGCTGTCGCTGCGTGGTTTCAATGGTGAAGGCGAGATCAATGCGGTCAAGCTGCTGATCGATGGCATTCCGTCAAACAGCAATGACGGCAACATGCCCTACATTGATCTGGCGCCGCGACTGGATATCGATACCATCGAAGTCGTTAAAGGAACCAATGATCCGCGCTACGGACTGCACAATATCGCGGGGAATGCGAACCTCGTCACTAAATCGGGCGGGAATTATCAGCTGGGTCGTGTCAGTTACGGAAGTTTCTCCACCCGCGATCTGCAGGCAGCGATGGGCAAGGATGATGGCCGGCTGTCACAAAACTATGCGATTGGCTATCTGGACACGCAGGGTTACCGCAACCATTCCGATGCAGAGAACGCAGCCTTCTCTGGCAAATGGTTCCTGCATAGCGAAGATCGCCGCTATCAGTTCGGATTGATCGCCCGCCATGCCGAGGCAAATGCCCGGGAGGCGGGCTATTTGACACGCGAGCAAGCGAGTACTGATCCGCTTCAGTCACCTGCGCATAATGCTTCCGATGAAGACAAGCGTCAGATGACGCAGGTCGCGCTGCAAGCAAAAAGCGCAGCCCGGCCAGATCTCAGCGCCATGGCGCAAATCTACCTGAATACCCTGCAGGACAAACGCTATGTGCGATTTTCTGCTGGGGCTTCGCAGCAGGAGCGCATTGTCGACGAAACTCATCTGGGCGCCTCGGCAAGTGCCAGCTGGCAGGCGGGAGAGACTGCGCTTGGCACAATGACGCTGACCGGCGGTGTCGATGCGGAACACCAGGACAATCGTAGCGAGCGCTACAACACGCTGATGCAGGTTCGGACGGCGCAAACACGCAAGCAGCAGTTCGATTTCAATACGATGGGGGGCTTTCTGCAGGCGATGCTCAAACCCTCAGACCGACTGACTGTTACCCCTGCATTGCGTGTCGATACGATCACGGGTGAGTACACCAACCGCTTGACTGGCGCTCGCTATGACATGAATGACTACGGATTGATCCGGCAACCCAAGCTGAGTGCGATGTACCGGGTATCGGACTCGGTGTCAGCCTACGGCAATCTGGGTCGTACGTTTCAGGTCGGTGTCGGGACGGCGTCATACAAGGTCAACCAGGGAAATGATCTGGCGCCGTCAATAAATGAAGGCTGGGAGACCGGACTGAGATTCTGGCCGGCGGCCTGGCTTGATGGACGCATCGCCCTCTGGCAGCAGACGGCCAGCAATGAAGCGAGACGCAAGCTGAACGACCCGGCGAATGATGCGGAGAACATCGGCAAGACGCGTCGACATGGGGTGGATATCGAGCTCAACGCGAGGCCCTCATCCCACGTCAATGTCTGGGTCGCAGGGGCGTTGCAGCGCTCCGAGATACTGAAGGCTGACGCCAGTGCGAGTGCGACCGAGGGTAAGGAGATCGATCATGTGCCGCAGGTGATCTACAACTTTGGTGCAGATTACCGGCAGACCGAACGACTGCGCTTCTCTGCCTGGGCGAATGGCCAGAGCAGCTACTACCTTGAACGCAGTAATAGCAAGGGACGCTTTGGTGATTATCTGCTGGTGAACACGTCAGCAAGCTACCAAATCAGCGCGACAGTGAGTGCGGAACTTCAGGTGCGTAATCTGCTCGACCGCTACCATGAATATGTCTGGTTCGACGGTTCGCAATCGCTGCATTCACCGGGAGCTGGTCGGGCGATTTATGTATCGGTGCTGATCAGGATGTAAATCATGAAGCGAGTGCGCCGTTGGTGGTTGAACCTGCATGCGTGTCTGGGACTTGCACTGGGCAGTGTTTTTGCGCTGCTGGGCGTCACGGGCAGTTTGCTCGTTTTTTATCCGGAGATCGACCGCGCACTCAATCCCGTGCTTCGCCCCTCGGAGCACGTTTACTCTACCCCATCGGTCCAGGCGGTTGTGGACAAATTGAGAATGCTTTATCCGGAGCGCAGCGGTGGCTGGCGGATCGAGCTGCCGCTCAATGCACATACCCCGATCAATGCCCGCTACGCACGCTCGAGCGAGCGCGAGGGCCGTTCATTCTCGCCGCTCGTGGTGACCCTGGATCCTGTCACGCTGACTCGCACCAGCGAGCGCGTCTGGGGCGATCACCTGACCACATGGGTGTACGACCTGCACTACACGCTATTGTTCGATGCCTCAGGCAGGCTCGCAGTGGGTGTTCTGGGTCTGGCAATGCTGCTGTCACTGGTGTCCGGGCTGTGCCTATGGTGGCCGTCAACGAAGCGCTGGCGTGCGGCGTTGCGGCCCGTGGTGAGAGAAGGATCGGTCCGGCGTACCTACGATTTGCATGCACTGGGGGGTGCCTACGGAGCCGTGCTGATGTTCGTGCTTGCACTAACTGGCGCCGGTCTCGCTTTGCCCAACCAAACGCGCGCGCTGCTGGACCCTGTGCTGGGCATTGAGCACATGCCTGAGGTGCCGGTGTACAAGGGAGCGAGCGATCTCGTGCCGATGAATCTGGATGATGCCGCCGCGATTGCGAAGGGCTATTTTCCTCAGGCCGAGCTGCGCTGGATTGATGTGCCGGGCAGGGGGGAAGGCCCACTCGGTTTCAGACTGCATCAGCCGGGTGAGCCGGGTCGGCGTTTTCCCAAGACGCGGGTATGGGTGGATCCTTACGGGGCAGACATCCTGGTCATTCACGATCCTGCGAAAACCCGTGTTGGCAATACGGTGCTCGACTGGCTGCACCCGCTGCACAATGGGGAAGCGCTAGGGCTGACGGGTCGCTGGCTTGTGTTTGTCTCAGGTTTTCTGCCCTTGCTGTTATTGGCAACCGGTCTTGTTCGGTGGCGTCAGAAGCGACGTGCCAGACGCACGGCGCGACGCCGCAGCTGCTCCTGATGTTGTCCGCAAAAGACGATGGGCCTCGTGTGAGGCCCATCGTCGTTCGATCGGTGTGCGCCACGTGGTGGTTCAGTCGAACACGGGTGTTTCCACGCCGAGGATCTTGTGCAGTTTCGGCGATGTTGTCGTGTACTGCATGTGGATCTTCTTTTCCGGGAAGATGTACGGTGCTGCGCCAAACGCCGCCAGCGCCGCCTCATGGAAACCCGAGAGGATCAACTTCTTCTTGCCCGGATAGGTATTGATATCGCCAACGGCAAAAATACCGGGGATGTTTGTTTCGAATTTTTCGGTATCCACAGAGAGTTGTTTGCGCTCGATCTCCAGACCCCACTCGGCGATCGGGCCAAGCTTGGGCGAGAGTCCAAAGAACACGAGCAAATCATCCAGTGGTAGACGCCGCGTCACCCCATCGGCGCCTGTGACCTTGATTTCGCTGAGCTGGTCGCCTTCGGCCTCGAATCCCGTGACCTGACCGATCAGCAGTTGCATCTCCATTTGCTCGCAGAGGTCTTTCATCTTCGCGACCGATGCGGGTGCGGCACGGAACTCTTCGCGGCGGTGCAGGAGAATCACTGACTCAGCCTTGCCATGCAGATCGAGTGCCCAGTCGAGCGCAGAATCGCCGCCACCACAGATCACGATGTTGCGCCCAGCGAAGCGCGATGGATCTTTCACGCGATAGAACAGCTGCTTGCCTTCGAAAGCCTCAATGCCATCGACTTTCAGTGTACGCGGCTGAAAAGAACCCACACCAGCGGCGATGAATACGGTCTTGGTGATGAACCGGGTGCCGGTCGAGGTCTCGAGATTGAATCGACCATCGTCGCGTTTTTCGACGACACTGACTTCCTGGCCCAGGTGGAATGTCGGCTCGAAGGGTTCGATTTGTTTGAGCAGGTTGTCGGTCAGTTCCTGGCCAGTGCAGACGGGCACTGCGGGAATGTCATAGATGGGTTTGTCCGGATAGAGCTCAACACACTGACCGCCCACGGCGGCAAGCGAATCGATCACATGGGCTTTGATTTCCAGCAGGCCGAGTTCAAAAACCTGAAACAGGCCGACCGGGCCGGCGCCGACGATGACGGCATCAGTTTCTATCGGGGTGTTGACTGAGGTGTTCATGCTTGGGATGGCTTTCTGTCAAATACTAACCCCGGCCGTGGGCCGGGGTCGGGGCACTTCCTGCTGCCATGCAGGGCGCCATTTACGGCGCTACGCAGCGTGCAAATCAGCGCTCCAGATACTGGAGTTTTTCTTTCACGTCTTTCCAGTTGTCCGCTTCGGCCAGCGCGGACTTTGATTTGGTGATCGATGGCCATTTGCGTGCCAGTTCCACGTTGAGTTTGATGAACTGCTGCTGATCGCCGGGAACGTCTTCTTCTGCATAGATGGCGTTGACCGGACACTCTGCAACGCAGACAGCACAATCGATGCACTCGTCCGGGTCGATCGCGAGAAAGTTCGGGCCTTCACGGAAGCAATCCACCGGGCATACATCCACGCAGTCGGTGTAACGGCAGCGGATGCACGATTCGGTCACAACGTGAGTCATAAGGGTCCTATTTGTAAATATTTTTGAAACACCGGCCGGGCCAAGCATGCCACTAGGTGCCGATTCCGGTGAGTCAACCGCAAAGCCTTGTATTTTAAGACAAACCGGAGTGCCCTACAAATCTGTCTTAGATGGTTTTTGAATAAGCTAATGCGACCGGGGGTCTTGGTTTTTCTATCGTGGAGGGCGTCTTGTCGACATAGCGGCACTGCCCGTGGGGCGATTCCGGCGCCGGCTGCCCTGCGGTGAATAATTTTCGCCTGCGCCTCTGAAATTTACTCAAGCGTGAAGCTGCGTGTCGATCGAGTCGCCGGGGTAGAATCAGGCCGATAACACCGAGGAGATCATGGATACTTCTGCTGCCCGCAAGGCCATATTCAGCCGGATTCGCAAAGCCCAGCAACGCGCGGCCGAACCCACCGCCGCCGAACTGGCAGAGGCCCAAGCCTATCTGGCCTCCAGCGCTGCCGGACCGCGTCCCGAGATCGGCGCCGATCTGGTCGGCCGGTTTCGGCAACAGGCCGAGCGCACATCTCAAACGATTGACGAGGTGGAGGCGCTTGCAGACGTGCCGGCCGCAGCGGCACGCTACCTCAACGGGCTGGGCGTCGCCCCTTCCGCCATTGCCTGGGAGACCATGGCCTCGCTGGACTGGCAGCAGGCCGGTCTGACGGTGGAGTTTCGGCCCCCGGTCGACGAGGATTTGGTCGGCATCACCGGCTGCTTCTGCGCGATTGCCGAGACCGGCACACTTATGCTGTTGTCCGGAG
>OMID01000045.1 GCA_900299005.1 Oxalobacteraceae bacterium | reverse complement strand
TCTTTTGTTTGCCGGCCTCTTCAAACACTGGCACAAACGCCTGCTTTGTTCCACAATTGCAATAATACCGGTTGCACTCGCGCTTGAATTAGTGCGGCTCGTGTCGATATACAAACCGACAGAGTGCGCCCGATCAGGGCCCTCGCCCCGGCTTGCTTAAGGAGAGGCACATGTTTTTCTTCGTGGGATTGGGTGTCGTGTTTGGCTGCGTGTTCGGCGGCTACATCATGGCAGGCGGCAAAATGGCGCCGATCATCAAGGCGGCGCCCATCGAGGGCTTCATTATCGTGGGCTCGGCGATCGGTGCGGCCCTCATTGGCAACAGCCTGGGCATCTTTAAGGGCGCCGTTGGTGGCATCGTCAAATGCATCAAAGGCCCAACCTATGGCCCGCAGGATTATCTGGACCTGATTCTTCTGGTCGGAAAGCTGCTCAACGTGATGAAGAAAGAGGGAGCAGTCGCGCTTGAAGCCCACGTCGAGGGGCCGGATTCCTCGGCCATTTTTGGTGAGTACCCGAAGCTGGCTGCTGACCACGGCATCGTGCACATGATCTGCGATACCTTGCGTCTGGTGGTTATTGCGCAAGGCAACCTGGATGCGGATGCGGTCGATGATGTGATGAAGAATGCGATCAAGACGCACCACCACGACGAGCTGAAGTACCAGGGCACGTTGGCCTCGATTGCGGGTGCGCTTCCTGCGTTGGGAATTGTGGCATGCGTGTTAGGCGTGGTGAAAACTATGGGCGCGATTGACCAGCCGCCGCCCGTGCTTGGAGCCCTGATCGGCTCGGCGCTGGTCGGTACCTTCCTTGGGGTGTTCGTGGCCTATGGCGTGTTCGACCCGCTGGCTAACCGTCTTGGTCAGATCATTGATGAAGATGGTCAGGTTTACAAAGTGATCAATGAAATGATCGTCAACACGCTGCGTGGTCATCCGGTGCCGCTGGTGATCGAAGCTGCGCGTGGCGTGATCAGCCACCATAACCAGCCGGGCTTTGCGGAAGTGTTTGATGGCTTGCGCGGTAAATAAGCCAGACGGAATCAATAAGGTCATGTCGCTCGTTTTGTGAGAACGAAATGCAGCTTGCGCCCAGAACAAACGTCTGCTTTGCCAACGCAAAGCAGACGTTTTTTTCAAGCGCGCGAGTCGTTGCGCACTAATGAAAAAGCGGGCGAGGGTGAGGTCTGCACGTCAGTTCATTGAGAGGCTCTATCAAAATGAGTGCCGCGAAGCAGTACGGTCGCTGGCAAGGCGGCCCTAACGCGACCCTAACGCGGCCAGCGGCATTGTCATAGGGCCTCTGCATCAGGGTTTGGTGGCCGGCTTGAATGATGATTATGTTGAACAAGTATGTTTCGGACTACCTGCCTAGGCGCCGGCTAGGAAGCAGACTAGGTAACATGACAGGAAGACCCCGAAGGATCGGCTGCTCATGGTTATCCAGCGTTGCCTGCCGATGATTCTGCGAGTCTGATGCGGGTTGTGCGTCGTGCTGATGTTTAGCGGATCATGGAAAATATCGTTTGAAAATAGTCTCAGGATAGGCAATTCTGATCATGTCGAATGTCGAGAAAGTCTTCGCTGTCGTTGAACGTATCGTCCTGATTGTGATTGCGGCGCTGACGGTCACGGCCATCTGGCAGGAAGTGCTGATTATTATTCAGTCAAGTGCAGTGAAACTGGCTGATCTCTTGCTTTTGTTTTTGTATCTCGAGGTCATCGGCATGGTGGCGGCTTTCTATCGGCATCGCAGGATACCGATCGCCATCCCAGTCTATATCACCATTACTGCCTTGTGCCGGATGATTATTCTGGAGGGTAAAGCGATGGAGTCGCTCGAGCTGCTGGCGGAGGCTGGCGCTATCGTGCTGCTTGCCATGTCGGTGTTCGTGATTCGAAAGTCGGGTCGCGATACTGGTGAAGACAGTCGGGAGTAGTTGCCTCCGATGGCAGCGCGATTGGGCGTCAGCAAAGCGACAGCTTGTTATCGAGTGTTTATCTTCCGTAAAATTAAATGACTTGTTGATGCGATATTGACATCAAAAAACAAGTGTAATTGCATTGACGATTTGCCAAAATCCCTTGAAACTCATTTTCCGCACCATAGGCGGTGAGAACCACAATAACTAAAACGCGCGCAGAAGCAATCGAATCGAGCGCCAAGAAGCAGTACACAGGGGGAGTCAAGCAAGCGATGGGCGATTACACGAACATGTCCTCGTACTACGACCTGATCATGACATCAGGCTATTACGACTATCAGAAAATCGTAGAAAACATCACCAGAAACAGCAGTTTTGGCAGTGTGCTTGAAATCGGGTGTGGCACTGGCCTGATTCTAGAAGAGCTGGGACAGCGCCAGCCGGGTGCGGAGATCATGGGCGTCGATCTTACCGAGGCCATGCTGTCGATTGCGTCCGAGCGGTTGCAGCAGTTTCCGAATATCTCGCTCTCGCTGCAGAACGTGACCAATTTTGAACTGAAGAAGCGTTACGATCTTGCTTTTTCTTATGGTGGCGTTTGGTATTTCGTGGTCGATGGCGACAATGAGCCTTTTCTGGTCAGCCATTTGTATCAGGAAGAAGATAACAATCATGGTCTGGCACGCGTGGCGCGCCATGTGAATTCGGGTGGCCGTCTGCTGCTCGGTATTCAAGGCCCGCATCATGATTACGAAAAGCCGGTATCGAATGGCATGGTGTATTCGCAAAAAATCGAACCTGCCGAACACGGCTTCATCAAGCATTATTATTTGGCCGATGAGGCGCAAGTGGTGATGTCACAGACCATCAACTATCGCACCTACCGCTGGAAGGATGCGCTGGCGCTGCTGTCCGAACATGGTTTCGAGTACGATGCGCAGGCAGAGAAATCGAGTCACTTCATCGCTTTCAGGAAGGTCTGATCTCGCAATGACACCTGCTAGCAATACAGGCGCGGGCAAGCCGCGCCTTTTCTTTGTCGGCGTAGGGAATATGGGCAATCCCATGGCCGCCAATCTGATTCGTGCCGGCTATACGGTCAGCGTGTTCGACAAAGCGACGGAAAAAACTGCCAATCTGGTCAGCATGGGAGCGGTGGGCGTGGCCAGTCTTGCCGAAGGCGCCTCGCAATGTGACGTAGTGATGGCCTCATTGCCAGGACCCGTGCAGGTGCGCGAAGTGATGCTAGGGGAGCAGGGTCTGATATCGCTACTCCCGGCAGGGACGACCATCATCGATACCTCCACCAGTGCCGCCGATCTGGCGCGGGAGCTGGTGGCCGAGGCAAAGCAGCATGGTATTGATTTTCTGGAAGCGCCGATCACCAATGCCATTGATGCAGCAGCAGAGGGCAGACTGTCCGTGTTCGTGGGCGGCGATGCGCGATGCTTCGACAAGCACAGGCCAATCTTCGAGGTGATCGGCAACAAGGTCTTTCATGTCGGCGCGGCCGGTAATGGCGCCACCATCAAGTTGCTCACTAATCTGCTGTGGTTTGTCAGCGCTGCCGCGATCGGTGAAGGCTTGATGCTGGGCGCCAAAGCGGGCGTGCCCCTGGAGGTCGTCTGGGAAGCCATCAAATCCAGTGCGGGAAACAGCTGGGTGGCCGAACATGACGTGCCATCGATCTTCGCGGGTCATTATGACCCAAGTTTTTCGCTGGCCTTGTGCTGCAAGGATCTCGGGCTGGTAAATGAGATCGCCCGCAGTCAGGGCTATGAACTGACGATGGGTCGCTTTGTTGAGTCTTTATTTCGGCAGGCGATGGACAGGTACGGTGAGTCTGCTGCAGAGTTGCATGTGGTGAAACTGCTTGAAGAGCGTGCCGGCCTGCTGCTGCGTCCGCCGCACGGGCAGGGTCTTTAACACGTCGGGGCAGGGACACATCATGCAGGATTTCAGCCAACGCGGTCCGCGACAAATTGAACTGATGGCCCAGGCGCATCGCCACATGCCGCAGGGCGTGGCGGAAAATTATCGCTACTGGGGTGATGAGCGCACCGTCTTCATTGAATCTTCCAAAGCTTGCTGGCTAACGGATTGCGATGGCCGCCGCTATGTCGATTTCCGTCTGGGCTATGGCCCGATCATTCTGGGTTATCGTGATGAGCGCGTTGATGCTGCGGTCGTTGAGCAGATTACTCAGCGGGGTACGTTGTCCGGTTTTGCGACATCGCTGGATGCGGAAGTCGTGCAGCAGGTCAAGGCGATGTGTCCAAACATCGAGAAGATGCGTTTTGCGAACTCGGGCACCGAAGCTGTGATGGGGGCGGTGCGCACGGCACGCGGCTATACGAAGCGCGACCGAGTGGTGATCGTCGAGGGCGGGTTTCACGGCTTGTATGACGAAATGATGTGGAAGTCGGATATCGAGCATTGGGACCCGACAGGATCGCTTCCCCCCTCGGTGATTCCGTTTGGCGGGGGCATACCGGGGCAGGCGCGCGATCTGGTTGAGCTGATCATACTGAACGATAGGCCGATGCTTGATGCGTTGTTCAGGCAACGAGGAGAGCAAATTGCCTGCGTGGTGCTCGAACCTATCATTGGCAATGCAGGAAGCATCTCTGCCACCGCAGCCTGGTTGCAGCGCTTGCGTGACTTGTGCACCGAGTATGGCGTGATGCTGGTGATCGATGAAGTCAAGACCGGATTTCGCGTGGCCAAAGGTGGCGCTCAGCAGCTCTATGGCATTCATGCCGACCTGACGACTTATGCGAAGGCCATGGGCAATGGTTATCCGGTTGCAGCCTTCGGCGGTCGTGCCGAGGTCATGGATGTGGTGGGATCGTACAAGGGCGGTGTCGTGCACGGGGGTACGTATACGGGCAATCTGGTGGCGCTTTCGGCCGCGCACGCCACACTGAAAATTCTCGAGCAGACCGACGCGCTAGCGACCATTGATCGCGTGGGTGCCCAGATTCGCGACTTGCTTGGCCGGGTATTTTCCGCCGCCGGGATCGAGTATGCGTTTGCAGGCCCACCGGCCATGTTCGGTATTCATTTCACGCCGACCGTGCCCAGTAATTATCGCGATTGGCGAGTGACCAATAGCGATTTGTATCGCGCCTTTGCGTGGAAACTGATTGATCACGGCGTGATGCTGGAGCCGGACTCACGAGAACCCTGGTTTATTTGTGAGGCGCATCAGGCGCTGGACCTCGGGTGGCTGGAGGAGGTGGCCACCCTCGCCATGAAAGCGGCGTGTGAGGAGGCAAGGCGTACGGTGCGTTGAGTCATTCGCGTTGCGAGGTGGTTGCCCTGTCTCTTATACACATCTCCGAGCCCACGAGACGCTACGCTATCTCGTATGCCGTCTTC
>OMID01000044.1 GCA_900299005.1 Oxalobacteraceae bacterium | reverse complement strand
CGCCCGCAAAGGAAAGTTGCTGGTATCACGCATGAAAGCGACTCGACTACAGCCCATCGAATAAATCCGATATCCAAAATCCGATCTGACAAAAAGCAGCACAAAAGGTGCGCTGTCTGCGCACCTGCGGGCAGCGCAGGTCTCAAGCTGTCATCCATGCTTGCTGACCTTCTTACAAGATATTCTCATGAGATATTCTTATCAAATTTTCTTGAACAAATTTTAAGAATCGGATTTTGCAACGGAACTTATTGCCCCAAAGATTGAAATGAGGAAAGCACCTCTTTAGAATGGGCTTGGTTGCCCTTCGTAAAGATGTCATGAAAGTCCTATCTCGCTCAGCATTCCTTGCTTGTCTCTTCTGTTGCTCAGCATCTCGCTTTACTCTCACTCTCGTGTTCGCAACGCTTGTCATCAGTCACCCAACTGATGCTGCCTCGCTTGATACGACAGTGAATGAAGAAGTCATCATGCTTCCAGTAATATCAAACGGAAGCAAGCTGCCATTGGAAACAACGATTTTCCGCCCTCCGGGCGAGGGCCCTTTTCCCTTGCTGGTAATGAACCATGGTAAAGACCGTGGCAATCCCGCCCGACAGACCCGTGATCGCTTTCTCGCACTAAGCCGGGAATTTGTCAGGCGCGGCTATGCAGTCGCCGTGCCCATGCGTAAGGGCTTTGCCGCCTCGGGAGGTAGTTACACCGATCTTGGGTGCAATATGACCGACAACGGTCAGCAGCAAGCCGATGATGTCGAGTCAGCGCTGAAGGCCTTGGTGCAACAAGCTTGGGTGGACAGAGAGCGCATTCTTGTTGCTGGGCAGTCGTATGGCGGGCTTGCGACAATGGCGTTTGGCACGCGTCATTTCCCCGGTGTGCGCGGCCTCCTGAATTTTGCCGGTGGCCTGCGCATCGATGGCAGCAGCTGCGACTGGAAATCATCTCTGGTTAGCGCATTCGCTGGATTCGGCGCGCGTACCCTGCTGCCAAGCCTGTGGTTCTATGGCGAGAATGACAGCTATTTTGATCCTGCACTGGCAGCGCGCCTGCAGCAGGCCTACCAGAGTGCCGGTGGTTCTGCGCAACTGGTCACCTATGGACGATTCAAGAAGGATGCTCATGGTATGGTCGGCAGCCATGATGGCGTGACTATCTGGCTTCCCGAGACGGAGCGCTTCCTCAAGCGTATTGGCATGCCTGCCGAGCCAAGCGTGAGGATTGCCGAGATACCCCGCCCGCCCGCAACCCAGTTTGCCAGTCTCGCCAATATCGCTGCAGTACCCTACCTGAGCGAGAAGGGACGTGCCGGCTATCGCGATTATCTCGGTAAATCTGCACCACGTGCATTCGCGCTGTCATCGTCCGGCGCATGGAGCTGGGCTGAAGAAGGTGATGATCCTGCCGAGCGCGCACTAGCCCACTGCCAGAAAAACAGCTCCACCGAGTGCAAGCTATATTCGATTGATAACGACGTGGTCTGGGAGGCGCAGAACATCAGTCCGCCACCACCCCTGTCAGTCAACTGAACTGGTCACACCTAGGTAAGACGCGAGCAAGCGACATAATCACTCGATCTCTGCCAGTAGCGGCACACTGCCGGCAAGACGCTCTCGCAGGCCCTCGGTCGTCGGAAAGTCCCTGCCCAAAACCACGCGCAAATGCGTATTACCCTGCTGATAATTCGGTCGCAACTGCGCAGCTACGCCGAGCTTTGCGGCTAACTCTCGCGCCGCGTTATAGCGATGCTTTGCGTACTCAATGCGTGTGACGGGCTCGCTAAAGACCTGGTGATTGGCCACCCTGACCACTCGCCAGTGCGGACCGGCAAGCACGTCGCGGACAGAACGTGCCAGTCGGTTGATACCATTGCCATTCAGAAGTTCAAGTCGCAAGGGCTCAGTACCTGCCCCCGCGCTGATCGGCAGTGACTGCGGCACGCAGGACCTGGCGCTAATTGCAGATGGATGTACCTCGGGAAGGTCACTTTGGGCCACCGGGGCCTTGGTCGTTTCAATACGCAAGGGTCGTGTCAGCTGATACACCCCCTCTGATAATTTGACGATCGGATTCAGGGCTGCTGACATGGCAGGATCGCTCTTCGGGGCGATGGTCGTCATGGCCGGTGATCCGAGATGCTCTTCATCGGATGCCTCACCCAATTTTTCTCTGACGAGCAAAAGCTTCTGCCACGCAGCGTCATAATGAGGATCGATTATCAGTGCTTGACTGAATTTTTGCTTTGCCAGCACATAGTCGCCTCTCAGATAGTACGCATATCCCAAATTGCCCAGCAGGTGGGGTTGCTCCGGGTGCAAGGTCACCAAGGATGACAGTGTGGAGATCGCCCCCTGCAGATCACCTCGGAGAGCCGCCAGCGCGGCCAAGGCGTTGCGCGCCTCTGCATAAGACGGATCAAAATCCAGCGCG
This sequence comes from Oxalobacteraceae bacterium, assembly GCA_900299005.1. Taxonomy (GTDB): domain Bacteria; phylum Pseudomonadota; class Gammaproteobacteria; order Burkholderiales; family Burkholderiaceae_D; genus Pernthalerella. The sequence goes on along the minus strand of OMID01000044.1, from coordinate 34,658 downwards.
CGCCCGAAAGCACGCTCGGCCTCATCCCATCGCCCTTCTCTTTGCAGATGTCGTCCCAGCGCATGGAATGCTATCGCCGACTCTGTGCCATCGTGCTCACGGACCTTAGAAACAACACGCGCTCGCAACTCAGTGGATGGCGTAGAGTCACTGCCCTGGTTCCAGGGTATCCATGCGCAACCGGCCGCGAGACTACTACTGAGCAAGGTGAGCGCCAACAGGGATTTGTTTTTCATAGCGAGCTCGATACAAAGTAAAAGTAGTTCAGTTCTGTCCTGCCAGTGCCGGCAAGAGCACCCGATAAATCTGTAACGCGGCGGGCCCTACCAGAACCACCATCAGGGTTGGGAAAATCAAAAGAATCAGAGGAAACAAGAGCTTGAGTGAAATCTTCGCTGCAGTTTCCTCAGCCCTTTGCTGCCTTTTTACGCGTAGGCCTTCCGAATGGATGCGTAGCGAATCCCCCATGCTGGTCCCGAAACGATCAGACTGGATCAGCATGGCGACCAGCAGATCGATATCCTCGACACCTGTGCGCGCTGCCAGATGGCGAAGTGCGCGTTCCTTGCCAATACCGGCACGCAGCTCTAGGGTTACCAGCAGGAGTTCTTGCCCGAGCACTTTACTTTTGATATGAATTTCTTCCGCAACCCGTTTCATCGCTGAGTCAAGGGCGAGGCCGGCTTCGACACAAATGATCAGCAGATCAAGTGCATCGGGAAAACAATCGAATATCTCTCGCTGTCGGACTTCGATGACGTGATTCAGGAATAGGTTAGGCAGGTAGTAACCGAGGCAAGCAGCCAGTGAGCACATCAGTAAGACCAGCGAGCCGTCCCGGACCAGGAGATCATTATTGATTGACAGGAGCACCAGCAAAGGCAGCACCGAAGCAAGCAAGGTTTTTGCGCCAAAGAAGAAATACGCTGCAGAACTGTCTCGCCAACCAGCATTAATGAATCGCAGTCGAATTGGCGATTTCTCCCAGCCTTCGGCTGGCAAGGCCAGCTTTGCAAGACTTTGGCTGATACTCAACGCATGATCTTTCCAGAACTTGGTCTCTGTGCTGTTACCAGGGTTTTGAGCATTGGCTTCAAGATGGGCAAGGCGTTGCCTGAATTTATCAGGTATCAAAAAACCGGCGATAGTGGCAGACAGGAGTGCCGAGAGAAAAAAAATCCCGGCAAATAAAAACAGATGTGGTAGATGCATGATTGCTCCAGCAAGTCAGATCAGACGCGTATTTGCACAATCGCGCGCATCCAGAGGATTCCTAACAGCATCAGCACGCTGCTCAACGCCAGCAGTATCGAACCGGCAGGATCATTGAGAAAATTCATCAGGTAATCGGGACTCGTCAGAAAAAATAAGCCACTTACACTCACTGGCAATAGGCAAAGAATCCAGGCTGATAACCTGCCCTCAGCAGACATGACGCGTACCTGTCCCAACAACTTTAGACGCTGACGTATCAGCTCACTCACCTTGTTCATCAATTCAGATAAATTACCGCCTGTCTCACGCTGAATCAGTATGGCGATGATCAAATACTGAAGATCCGGCAGCGGCACGCGACTGCCAAGACGCTGAAGCGCCTCCGACATGGGGAGCCCAAAATTGATTTCATCGGAGACGATACGGAACTCGGCAGCTATCGGATCAGGCATCTCGTCAGCCAGCATCTGCAGCGTGGCCATCAACGCGTGGCCAGCGCGCAAGCTACGGCTTATCAGGTCAGCTGCCTCGGGTAGCTGCAATTCCAGTCTCCTGAGGCGTTGGTGGCGCTGCCGCAGCACCGACAACAACGGCAACGAACTCGCTGGAAGAACCAGCATCGTCTCTGTCAGCAAGGGCATCGCCAGTAACTCTGCCACGAGTATCGAGAACATGAATACCAATGCGGTGTAGCTCAGAAAGTCGGCGACTCTCCATGATTTGCCTGACTGTTGCAGCAAGAGCTGCAAACGCAAAATACCTGCGCGTTTGCGCAGAAAAGTATCCACTGATGTCGACTGCGACAGCCGATTATCTTTCAACAGCCGCTCACTGGGTCTTCTTTCGGTGCTTTGAGATGTTTGAATCTCCTGCAGCCGGCGACTCAGCCGCCGCGCAGCTTTACTCTGTGTGGAGAACCACCACTGCCATCCCGCTTCAATGACCAGTGCCACTGCGATAAATACAAGCATCGCTGCAGCGTAATAAAGAGTGTTCATGATCGATCTCCAAAGATTGGCTCAGTACACGCTACGCGAAAACCCGACCAGAGTCGTAATTGATCTCAGGCACCCCGACACCATAGTCACGCAAGCGCTGATCAAAATGGGGATGAATGCCCGTTGCGCAGAAGTGACCCAAGACCTTACCCTCGGCAGTCATCCCACTCCGCTTGAACTTAAAGATTTCTTGCATAGAGATAATCTCTCCCTCCATGCCAGTGACCTCCTGCAGACTGACCAGCTTGCGACTGCCATCGGTCAAGCGCGTGATCTGAATAACCACAGTGATAGCTGATGCGATCTGCTGACGGACTGCGCGCGGTTCGAGATTAGCATTCGCCATGCTGACCATGTTTTCCAGACGGGCCAACGCATCACGCGGTGTATTTGCATGGATGGTTGCGAACGAACCCTCATGACCGGTATTCATTGCCTGCAGCATGTCCAGTGCCTCACCACCACGCACTTCGCCGAGAATGATGCGATCAGGGCGCATGCGCAATGCATTTTTTACCAGGGTGCGCTGCGATACTTCGCCTTTGTTCTCGATATTCGGTGGACGGGTCTCGAGACGGACCACATGCGGCTGCTGAAGCTGAAGTTCGGCGGCATCCTCAATCGTGAGGATGCGCTCGTCTGCAGGAATAAATCCGGAGAGTACGTTTAGCAGCGTTGTCTTGCCACTGCCCGTGCCTCCCGAGATCAGGATATTGACCTTGGCTTTGGAGAGCGCATCAAGCAGGCTTGCGATAGGGGGTGTCAGGCTGTGCAGGGCCAGAAGATCGTCAACCGTCAGAGGTTTGACTGAAAATCGACGAATCGATAGCATCGGACCATCCATGGCAATCGGTGGAATAATGGCGTTCACCCGCGAGCCATCCGGAAGACGCGCATCCACCATCGGACTCGATTCATCAATGCGACGCCCCACGCCAGAGACAATCTTTTCGATCACCTTCAGAAGGTGATCATCGTCATCGAAAGTAACAGGCGTCAGCGCCAGCTTGCCATAGCGCTCGACATAAATCCGTCTGTGGGTGTTCACCAGAATATCGGATACTGTCGGATCAGCGAATAGCGGCTCCAGCGGTCCAAAGCCCAGCATCTCGTGCTGAATGTCGATCACCAGCTGCCGCCGTTCGGTCTGATTGACCATAATCTTTTCATCGTCAATCAAGCGCTCGACCAGATGGGACAATTCGCGGCGAAACTGCTCGGTAGACAGTTGCTGCAGCTGTTCCAAGTCAATGCGATCAAGCAGTGTCTGGTGCAAGTGTCGCTTTAACTGCAGATAGGAAGGAGAATAAAAATCTGTCTCCCGGCTCATTCCGGGGTTGACTGGCGCAACCACGGCGAGCTTCTCTCGGTAATTCATATCCTACTTCCTTTGAGACGACGATCGGTTGATTAGCAGCGCGAGATATTGTGCACTGCGAGTTCACTGCGGACTCACTATGGAATCTGCCCATGAAGGTTCCTAACAAAAATGCGGCGTATGATGCCACCCGCTGATGGCGCGTTGCCATGAACCAGTCGATTCACCCATTCAGCAAGACTCTTTGATATCGAACTGCTTCGCGCCAGCTGCAATACGGGTACCCCCTGATTGATGGACTCATTGGCTACGTCGTAGTTGTTGGGGATGCGATAAGCAACACGCAGATCGAGTACACGCTCGAGCTCACTGACCGTGAGGGTTGACGAATTGTCATAACGATTCAGTGTCAGTTGTATCTTGTCGCGCCGATAGCCCAGCGTGGTGAAGATATCGAGCAGGCGGCGCGTATTACGCAGGTAGGGCAAGGACTGCTGAAGCACAGGGAATATCAGATCAGAATTGTCCAGCGCGCGAATGCTGACGGCATTCACATGCCTCCCCATGTCAATCACAATAAAATCAAATTGGCGTCTCGCGAGTTGAAGTACGCTCTCAAAACCTTCCGGTCGGATCTCCTCGGCAGGATCCGGATTCTCAGACGCGGCCAGTAAACTGAAGCTTGGCGAGATACGCAATGCACCGGACTCGAGCAAATTGATGTCCAGGCGTGCTCCGGCGGCGCAGATCTCGGCCAGCGTCACTTCGGCCTTCTGGTCCGAGACATAGAGTGCGGCGTCGCCAAACTGCTGATTCAAGTCGATCATGAGCACGCGCTTGCGGCCCAGACTGGCCAGTGCATGAGAAAGATTCGCTGCAATAAACGTGGCACCACTGCCGCCTTTGCAGGAAACGAAGGAAAGTACCGTTCCCTCCTCCGATGTCGATGCGTCGATCTTTTGCAAGATGCGCTCAATGGCCACCTCAACGTCGGACTGGAGCAATGGCAGTGGCAAGACCTCACGCACTCCGGCACGCATGGCTGCTATCAGGGTCTCGGGCGAACGGTCTGATGACAGTAATAGGGTGACTGCCTTGGGAAACTGTTGAGCCAGACGCTCCAGCATGGCTAGGCCATCTCCCGGAAAACTTGATGCATCAAAAATCACAAGGTCAGGGGTGACCGAAGTCACCAAGCCCCCCTCCGCCCGCATGCTTGGCAGGCCAGGCATGGCCGCTACCGGAGGCTGCATCCGCTCGCAGGCGCGAGTCACGAGGGACACCAGCTCGGCATGAGTCGATAGTATGAAAGCTTTCATGGGGGGCTATTCCTTTGCGGTCGTCATCACAGGCATGCTCATCCACAGCTGGCAGAGTCCATCGCTTCGCGGGTCAGGGTCGTGGCGTAGGCCGGGAGCGGAATGTCGCTGGGTACCAAGGGGATGAGAGTTTTGATTTTCAGGCCGGACACGATAGCTACCGTGGCAGACCGACAAGCAACCCCGCTGCTGTCAGTGGTCGCGCTGCAGCCGCTGGGTGCATAGGTGATCAGCACATCGCGGTCGGCAAGGTTAGGCAAAACCTGACGCATACGCTGCATGATGCGCACGTCGTTCTTTCCGCAAACGATAGCCACGCGAGCACCCAGTGTAGTGGCCTCGTTGGCAGAGTTCATCACGTACAGGGCACGACCCAGCTCGAACACCCCCAACAGCAAGATGAATAATCCGCCAAACACTGCCACCAGCACAAATTCCACCACGGCAGCGCCCCGCTCGTGCCGGCCTCCTGGATAAGTACACCGAATTGTTTTCATCCCGCCTGCCTCATTACCGCCTGAATGGCACCGAAAGTCATCGACGGACCAGCCGTCACCATCGGCAAGCCGATAAAAGAAAATACATAGCCCTCAATCTTCACAGTCACTAGATTGATGGTTCCCCAGCCGGTGGGGACACTGCGATAACTCTCTTGAGTAGCACCGGTACACTGGCTCCAGCTCTTGCGGTCGCAGATTTTCACCTGCGCGGTAGACAAATTGGGCGCCAGCGCCACGCCAAGGCAATCCACATTGCCGTACACCGCAAGACAACGTGCCTGATTAATCAGTGAGGCATAGGTGTCACTGTCTGGACTTTGCGAGGATAAAAGTCGCACCGACGCACGCACTGATTTGACGAGCGTGTTGTATTGATACAGGGCGCGTCCGTATTCCACGATGCCAAACGATAGTAAGAGCAGGGGTATCAACAGTAGAGCAAATTCCACCGCAGCAGACCCACGCTGCTGCGCTTGCCTTCGTGGCAAATATCGATCGCGAACGTAAAAGCGCATGCGCATCTCACCGCACCAGAGTCGCTACTAAAGGCCCATAAGCGCCCGAGCCACCGGGCAAACCATAAGACGCGCAAGGGCTCCCCGGAACACTCGCACTGCCAACATATTCCAGCATCATGCGCGGATACTGCGTGTTACCGTTGCCTGTTTTATTGCTGACGGGCTGCAGCAGGAAAAAACACCCCCAGGATTGGATACGCATCTTGTTATTCACCACGGTGCCACAGTCGACCAGAGGCGCAGGCATGACTCTTCTGTCTCGACCATTCTGTCTCAGGAAATTGGCATCTTTAATCGTGCCCTGAGTTTTCAGTCCAGAGGCAGAATCATTCTGGTAAGGTGCATTGACCGCGCGCTTTGCTGAGAAATCCGGGAAAGCATTCCTGCCTAGTGGCCAGGTTTTGGTGGTGTACGCGTAACCGCTGTAATCAGGCGCTGCCTCAGCCGGGTTGGCATTCCCCTGATAGATGCCAAACCGGGTGTTGTAGTCGTTTGCAAGAGAAGCCGCCGTACCGGTTTCGCTCACAAAGGAATTCGCGGTCGGGACATCACAGGCGCCACTGCCAGCCAGTTGCTGTGCAAGCTCGGTGGCACCACCCGACGGTGGCGTGAAGTCTATCCACCGGAAGGCACTCTGCGATTTACCGGAAGTGTCGTTGGGATCGATCGCTCCCATGTACCAGTTACCTTTGACCGGGGTCGTTGTGTTACTGCACACGCTCACCGGTAACGCGCAGGTCGATTGCGAGGGCTTCAGTGTGGCCACGGCCGTCGCGCTTACCTGTTGAGGGCCGATCATATGTCCCGGCAGTGCGCTCAGCACCTGGATGAACCAGGTCGGTATGCCAGTTTGCACCACTGTGCAGCGAACATAGCGCATGGATTTTGCGGTACTGCCAGCAGCAGTCGGGCTCACAAATGAGCCGGCGCTGTTATCCGGACTAAATTCGATGCTGTTTGGCTTGCCGTAGCTTAGGGCTGATTTCTGGAACAGCACCTTGTGATTGCCACCAACCGCGATACCGGCTGCCTGAGCCAAGGTCAGCTGGTTGTCGTTGGCGCCAGTGAGCTCTTGAGCCGCTGCCACTGCGCATGCATCGACGCTATTCTGCAATTCGCTCTTGACGACATACAGCTTGCCCAGATCAAGTGCAAAACCGGTGATGGCTACCATCGCCAGCAGGGCAATGCCGACCAGAACAGCGACCGCACCCGACTGGTGTTGCCGCTGGGGCGGTCGGCCAGAGATGCGTCTGGTGCTGACTGACACGGACGTGGTCATCGGGCGCATAAAGTCAACGGCCGATACCCATGAAAAATTGAGGGTTGCTCTGTGGTGGCTCCCGGAAGCTATCGCGGTAGCGACCTATGGCCTCACGCGAGGCACCGCCATCCATGGATTCGGGTGTGTCCTTCTGCCCCGCCCCAGAATCGAGCGTCTGACGGGAGGCAGCGAGTCGCAAGGAGTCGCCGAACTGAGCATCCCAGTGCGTCGTCGTCTGCACGCAGCCAGTCAAGCCAGACAAGCCAGAGCAGATGCTCAGCATGAAAAAAAGTCTGATCAGGGTATTGTTCATCGAGGCGCTCCTTATCTGAGGTCGAAACCATCCATGGCAGACCCTTGTTTGCTCGCCGGCGCGGATTTGCCTTCCATCCGCCCGCCCAGAAAGAGATCGCTGCGGTTGGGATCAATGTGACCATCGGTCGGCAGTCGCACGCTGCCGGTCATGGGCTTGAGCAGCCGGGGTGTAACGACAAATACCAGCTCAGTGCGGTCTTGCTGAAAGTCGGTACTTCGAAAGAGCGCACCAATTAGCGGTATCTCGCCAAGGATAGGAAAAGCTTTAATGTTCGTCGTACGGTTATTCTTGATCAGTCCACCAATAGCGAAGCTTTGTCCATCGGCGAGCTGAACGGTCGTCGATGCACGTCGAGTAGTAATCAGCGGCAGTAACGCAGTGGCGGTGTTGCTCAGGTTACTGACGCCTACACCCTCGCGCGAGAGCTCCGAGACTTCGGGGGCCACTTTCAGATTGATCCTTCCGCCAGCGAGGACTGTTGGCGTGAATTTCAGACCAACACCGAATTCCTTTTCCTCAAGCGTTATACGATTGGTCAGCATATCCTGTGCGACCGGGATGAGTATCTTGCCGCCTGCCAGAAAACTGCCCTCCTGCCCACTGATGGCCATCACATTGGGTTCAGCAAGTATCTTGACCAGTCCGTCTTTTTTCTCGGCTTCCAACGTCAGCTTGGTACCCGTGGCGCGCTGAGCCGTGACCGCACCAGCCAGCGTACCCGTCATGAACTGGGTGAGCAGACTGTAGGTCCACATGCCATTGCCCAGACTCCCTTGGGCGCCAGCACCCAGCTTGTCGAGCAGCGTCTTTGACACCTCGGCGATCTTTACCTCCAGCATCACCTGCTGAGCGCTACTTACACTGAGAAGATTTATGACTCGCAGCTGCTGCGCCTGCAGACTAGTCTGGGTCTGCAGGGGATTTGGTGCTGTGCTTTGGGATGCCATGCCTTCTTGCTGGGCTGCCGCACTCATGCGCGCAGGGCCGCGCACGTATGCCGTGGCAAGTTCTACGGCCCGCGCCACAGCGATCGGATCACTCACCGAACCCGATAACACCAGACTATCTGCGGCTGCCGTTACCCGAATGTCCTGCTCCTCCGGCATTAGTTCGCGGAAGGTCGCCGTCAGTGCTGCGGGATCCATGCTGACTTCCACGTCAATCACGCCGCAACCACCGGTGACACCTTGTAAAATCATGTTGGTAGTACCAACGGACACTCCCAACAGATACAGTGTCTCTGGCGAGACCAGCATCGCCTGGGCGACGTTCGGATTACCGAGTGTGCGATTGGAGATTTTCTCTGGCAATCGCAGTAACGTCGACTTGCCGATTGGCAGCGCTATTTTTGCTGGCGAGGCAACCTCACCATGACAGGTCATGCCAGCCATCTTGTGGGTGGCCACTGTTTCAGCCTGCGCAAGCAAAGGACCCGCAGGCAAGGCACTCGATGGCAGGACGGCCAGCAGTGCGATCAACAGCACTCGCATGGGACATAAGGATTCAGAGGGTTTCATGCGGCTTCTCCTTCACAGCGCAGAGCAAGGCTTAGTAACACTCCTGCGAGCTGCGCAGGCCATTGATGACGCCGATACAGTCGGACGTCTTGATCGTGGATACAGTGGCTGTCTCATCATTGGTCATCGTAGCTTTTGTCGCGGGCACTGCAGCGGCAAGCGCCGGTGATGGCGTGCGGCGTTTGACCCCTGCGGGTCTTTCTTGTGTTGGAACACCACCGGCGGTGGCCTTTAGCGCCAGCAGATCTGCCTTGGTTACTCCCGCAGTACGGGTGGCATTCGGATCGACCTGGTTGCGCAGTACCAGCGACAAGCTGCCCACGCTGCGCGCGAGATCGATTTTTTCAGCTTCCTCGGGTGTGACCTCCAGCGTGACGGCATTCACCACGCGAGGCTTGGTGTCGTCGCGACTGACTTCCTGCGCGACTGCGAGCACCAGAATTTTTTCCAGAACAATCTTCGAGATGCTCTGATCACTCTGTGCCCGATCGCCCTCCCTTTGGGTGGCGACAATGATGTCCACATAATTCCCAGGCAAGGCAAAGCCGGCGACACCAATGACATCGTTGACTCTGACCGTGATCGCGCGCTTGCCTTCGGCAATCACGGCTGACAAGCCCCCCTGAGTGCCAAGCGGCGCCAGCTTTGCATCCAGCACCGGTTCACCACGCTGGAGCGTACTTTTGAGTACTCTCCCTTCAAGCTTGCTGATATCAGCCTGCGAACCGGGGGGCAGGCTGTCCTTCGGCCAGTCGACCAGCTTGATCATCTCTGGCGTCAGCCGCTGACCCAGACTGATTTCAGTCGTAGCGACGACGATGCGAGTGATGCCACTTGTGGACTGCCGGTCCAGCCACCGTGCTGCCAGCATCACCGCCAGCAAGCCCGATACCATGGCGATGACGAGCACGACGAGTGTTCTTGTATTTTTCAAACTGCCCCCTTCACATTACCGTTGTTGGCTGGCGATGATCAGCGCCAGCACGGTGCCCACCGCGATCACAGCGCCGTAAGGAATCAACAGACTTTTGTTCTGTGGCGCGGCTTTTTTTGCTGATTCAACGCTTCTCAGGTGACGGTGACGAAGACAAAGCCCGAATTGCTTGAGTCGTTGGGTATAGTCCTGCATCTCCCACTGAAATAACACCATGATCCAAATGCCACCGATCAGCGCAGTGAGTAAGGCAATATCGAGTGTCAGCGCTGCACCGGCATACAGACCAATCACAGCCATCAGCTTCACATCGCCCGCCGCCATCCCTCTCAGCAGGTATAACGGCAAGAAGACCATTCCACCGACCAGTCCGCCGACCAGTGATGCGATCAAACCGTGTCCACCGGACAGGTAAACTGACAACATCAGCGCTGCAACCGCACTAGCTGCAAGCAACTGATTAGGTATGCGAAACTGTCTGAGATCAGTCCAAGCGGCACCGAACACCGTAATCACGAGGCCAATGATTACGCTGTAATGGGGCAGACTAGTGGCGAGCAGTTTCATGGTCAGCTCTCTCCGGGTCGCGTGCTTCGCGCTGACCGGAACGACGGCGTATGTGCCGGCCTCCGGTCAGACTCAAGCCCTAGTTAGGGAAGGGTACTGACGATCGTAGTGAAGGCCGTCTGAATCTTGTCGCCAAGGTTCTTCACCACAACCACGATCACCGCCGCTACCAGCGCCACGAAAATGCCATACTCGACCGCCGTGGCGCCCTGCTCGTCGGCCAAGAAGTCGCTCACTTTTTCCACTAAAAATTTCATTGCTCAGCTCCTAATGACAGGTAAGAAAATGAAAGCCTTTTCTGGTGCCGGCTTCACTGGCACCTCACGGTCGCCTCCGGCAAGATCAGGCTTCGGTTTTGTCCGCATTGCCGGAATACTGGCGATCCGGACCCAATGACAAATATTGCTTATTTGTCATTGGGGAGTGTAGGCAGAGTGATCACTCACGGAAATAGCGCAATTGCACTAGAATTTGTGTCTAACTATTAACAATCCATTGGAATAGATTGGTATTTTTTGAGTGTGAATACTCACAATTAAATAGAAGCTACCCCTCGGTCTGATGCAGTTCCCGCAGCTTTGCGCTACCGATGTTTCAGTCTCTTGGTTAAAAAAAGGAAGTCCGATGAAAACCCAGGAAATCAGCCGCCGACCCAAAACAGCGCCCGCCTCCTCCGACGGCGGCGACAAGGGAGATGGCCATGCCATCTCCCGGAGTGCTGACGACAGGCCGCACACCGATCCGGTATGTGGAATGAAAGCTGCCACCGACCCTGAAAAGTCGGCCGTGCACGAAGGACAGACCTACTACTTTTGTAGTACCGGCTGCGTTGGCAAATTCAAGGCCGACCCGAAGCGCTATCTGTCGACCGACAGACGCCATGCAATCACCGGGCCGGCCGATGCGATCTACACCTGCCCTATGCATCCGGAAATTCAGCAAATCGGCCCCGGCAGCTGCTCGATATGTGGCATGGCGCTCGAACCCTTGCATGCCACGATGGAGGAAGACACGACAGAACTGGATGACATGACTCGACGCTTCTGGTTCAGCCTTGTACTCTCTCTGCCCTTGTTGGCGTTGACGATGGGTGACCTGGCTGGCTGGGATGCTGCTGCGCTACTGGGACATCAGGCCAGCGCCTGGCTGCAGGCCCTGCTGGCAACGCCCGTTGTGTTGTGGTTCGGCTGGCCTTTTCTCGAGCGCGGCGCACAGTCATTCAAGCGCGGCCACCTGAACATGTTCAGCCTGATTTCTATCGGCGTGGTGACTGCATGGCTGTTCAGTGCCATCGGATTACTGCTCCCTGATCTGCTGCCCGAGGCCTTCAAAATGAAGGGCATGTCACCCCTCTATTTCGAGGCCGCCGCCGTGATTGTCACGCTCGCGCTGATTGGCCAAGTACTGGAATTGCGAGCACGCTCACGCACGAATGCGGCCGTCAAATCTCTGCTTGCGCTTGCACCCGCCACTGCCACACGCGTCGGCCCCGACGGCAGCGAGAAAGAAATACCGCTGTCTGACGTACAAATCAGCGACCTGCTGCGGGTGAAGCCGGGTGCGAACATACCGGTCGATGGCGTACTCATCGACGGGCAATCAACCGTCGATGAATCCATGCTGACTGGCGAACCCATACCCGCTGCAAAACAGGTCGGTAGCCGCCTCTCGGCAGGCACTGTCAATCAGCAAGGTGCTTTCGTCATGCGTGCCGAACACATCGGTGCGGACACACTACTCTCGCAGATCGTGAATCTGGTGAATCAGGCCGGGCGCTCGCGCGCGCCAATCCAAAAACTCGCCGATCAGGTGTCGGGCTGGTTCGTTCCAGCTGTCATGGCAGTCGCCGTGCTGGCTTTTATCGTCTGGGCCACCTTCGGACCGACACCGGGTCTTGCCAATGGTCTGGTGGCCGCAGTGTCGGTGCTCATCATTGCCTGCCCATGTGCACTGGGACTTGCCACACCGATCTCCATGATGGTCGGCATAGGTCGTGGTGCGCGCGATGGTGTGCTGATCAAAGATGCCGAGAGCCTTGAATTGCTCGAGAAAGTCGACACGCTGGTAGTCGACAAGACTGGCACCCTCACCGAGGGCAAGCCGCGGGTACAACACATTATTGCAAACGAAGGATTTGCCCGTGCCGATGTGCTGGTGCTCGCGGCTGCGCTGGAAAAAAAGAGTGAGCATCCGCTTGCGCAGGCGATTCTGAGTCACCTAATCTCCCAGGGATTGCCGGTACTTCCGGTCGAGGAATTTACGTCCATAACGGGCAAAGGCGTGCGCGGCGCGATCGACGCTCAGCCTGTCTTGCTCGGTAATGCCTTGCTGCTGAAAGATGCCGGCATCGATACCAGTACGCTTGATGCAACGGCGGATGAATTACGTGATCAAGGTCATACCGTCATGTTCGTCTCTGTTGGTGTCCGCTTTGCTGGTCTGATCAGCGTTGCCGATAGCGTCAAGTCGGAAAGTCGCGACGCCATCCGACAACTGCACGCGCAGGGTGTGAAGATCATCATGCTGACCGGTGATAATGCCAAGACTGCACGCGCTGTCGCGACCCGCCTTGGCATCGATAACGTGCATGCCGATGTGCTGCCGGAAGATAAATACCGGCATGTCCAAGCACTGCAGCAGCAGGGTCATGTGGTTGCCATGGCGGGCGATGGCGTGAATGACGCTCCGGCACTTGCGCAAGCGAATGTTGGTATTGCGATGGGCACAGGTACCGACATCGCGATGAACAGCGCTCGCGTCGTGCTGATCAGAGGTGATCTGCGCGGTATCGCGCGTGCGCGGCAGCTCTCGCGCGCGACGATGCGAAATATCCGGCAAAACCTGTTTTTCGCGTTTGCATACAATTTTGTCGGCGTGCCGATCGCAGCAGGTGTGCTGTACCCTTCGCTTGGCCTGCTGTTATCGCCCATGATCGCCAGCGCAGCGATGAGCCTCTCGTCCGTATCCGTGATTGCCAATGCACTGAGGCTGAAGAACACCAAACTCCATGACGATGCGTGAACAAAGGCGCAGTCTCCGTGGCAGTCTCCGTGATGCCAACGCGGAGGGCCGGCCTTCGCTGCGCCTTTTCTATGCGCTCTGGCCCGATGAACAGACACGCGCCCGGCTCGCAGCGCTTCAGGCAGGGATCATCGGTCGCCAAGTCGATACCGCCAACCTGCACCTGACCTTGGCTTTCCTCGGCAATCAGTCATCCGATTTGTTGAGCACATTCAAAAACGTGATGCAAGCGCTGGCGCTCACGCCATTCACATTGATGATTAATGAATACGGTTACTTCAGCAAGCCTCGCATCGTCTGGGCGGGACCATCGTCACCACCTGAGACACTCCTGTCGCTGCAACACAGTCTGTGGCAATCGCTGATTATGCATGGCGTCCCACTGAAAACGCTCGCGCGCTTTCGGCCTCACATCACACTGGTCCGTGAGGCTGAACGCACACACCGTCAATGGGATGCCGACATTGAATGGAGAGTCGAGATGATCGCGTTGGTGCAATCGATCCCTGTGCCCGGCGGGGTGCGCTATCATCTGCTGGCAAGCCGGCAGTTCTGATCAGCCGGGGTTTGATGTGGCTTGCGGCAGCATGGCTTGAGTCTCGGCACGCTTTGCCAGTGCGCGCAAGGCATGGGCAGCAGCAGCAAGCCCAAAACTTGCGGTCACCACCACGGAAGAACCATAACCGGCACAATTGAGCCCGGTCACACCGTCGTCATCACCCCGGCCGTCAGTTACGCAGAGCTCAGGCATTCTTACCGGCTCCGACGAATAAATCGCGTCAATGCCGAACTTGTGCTTGGCGCCACGTGGGAAGCCATGTACCCGCCGAAGCTCTTTGCGCACGCGTGCGAGCAAGGGCTCTTGCTCAGTGCGCGACAAATCGCAGATTTCGATGCGAGTAGGATCGGTCCGCCCTCCGGCACTACCTATGGTGATGAGCGGTATCTGCTGCTGGCGGCAATGAACGATCAACGCCGTCTTGGCACGCGCATTGTCGATCGCATCGATCACATAATCGAACCGCCCGGGAAGAATCATACTGGCCACGTTGTCAGGGTCAATGAACTCTTCAATGCCATGCACCTTGCATTGCGGATTGATCAGCGCAATACGCTCGCCAAGTACCTCGACCTTGGACTGTCCCAAGGTCGTAGAGAGTGCATGAATCTGACGATTGACATTGGATTCGGAGAGGTGATCGAGATCGATCATCGTGATTTCGCCCACCGCGCTGCGCGCCAACGCCTCCACGACCCACGAGCCAACGCCGCCAACACCGATCACGCACACATGGGCGCGACGAAACGCCGCCAGCGCATGAGCGCCATAGAGACGGGCGATGCCGCCAAAGCGGCGCTCATGATCGATCTCGTCTGAGCGCTCGGGGGAGAGGGGAAGTACACTAGCCATCACCGCATTTTAACGGACAGCAAGCATGGCCATGCTCTAGACTACCGGGTGTTATGCCGTTTTCCTTGCCGACGTTTTCCCCTTTGTTCCGGCTGATCGCCGTGGCCGTGACCGCCCATGTTGCCTTGGGCGCGGCCAGGGTGACAACTGCCTTGTACGCACTGGCGCTGCACGCCTCGGCCTTCACGGTCGGTACGCTGATTGCCTTGTTTGCAGTTTTCCCGATGCTGCTGGCTGTGCCCATAGGTCGGGTCATTGACCGCATCGGCGTGCGCCGACCGCTGATGGCCGGCTGCCTGCTGGCTTCCGCAGGCGTGGTGCTCGCGGCCACGGTGAGCGGACTGACGATTCTCTACCCGGCCGCGATACTGATCGGCACCGGCTTCATGGCCATTTTTATCGGCGCCCAGCATGCGGTCGGCACACTTGCGCCCCCGGATCAGCGAACCGCCAGCTACAGCCGTCTGTCGCTGGGTTTCTCGATTTCGTCATTCACGGGCCCGCTAATTGCCGGTTTCGTGATCGACCACAGCCATTATTCCGTGGCCTACCTGAGCTGTGGCGCGTTCACGGTGGCTGCATTCGCACTCTCGGCCAGCGGGGCGCTGCGCAGTCTTCCCACAGGTGCGGTCACGGTCACTCAGCGCAAGGGCAGTCCTTTGCAGTTGCTGCGCGATCGCGAGTTACGCCGCCTTTATATCGTGGGCATCTTGCTGGCTGCCGCCTGGGATTTGTTTACTTTCGTGACACCGATCCGCGGCTCGCAGCTGGGGTATTCGGCCTCCACGATCGGCATGATCCTCGCAACCTTTGCAGCGGCGACCTTTGTGGTGCGCCTGGCGATGCCGGGTATCGTGCGTCGTTACCGCGAATGGCAGATACTGACCGTAGCGCTGAGCCTTGCCGCATTCTGCTATTTGCTCTTCCCTTTCACCGAACAGCCCTTGGCGCTGGCAGCAACCGCCTTCGTGCTCGGCCTTGCTTTGGGTTCGGGCCAGCCCAATGTGCTGGCACTGCTGCATCTGAATGCGCCGCCAGGCCGGAGCGCGGAAGCCATAGGCATTCGCGCTACCATAGGCAATGCCAGTTCTGCGTTTCTGCCGCTGGCCTTCGGCGCAGCCGGCGCCGCGGTGGGATTATTGATCGTGTTCTGGGGGCTGGGCGCGATCATTGCCTGTGGCGTGCCGCTGGCGGCGCGCAAGGCGATCTCTCGGGCGCACACGCCTGCCGATACGCAGACCCACGAATAACCCTGCCAACTGTACTTTGATCACAGGAATACACTATGTCTATCGCAGATCTTCGCCGCGACTATAGCCACGCCACGCTCTCGGAACATGAAGTCGATCCTGATCCGATCAAACAGTTCGAGGCATGGTTCCAGCACACCTTGGTGGCCGAAGTGCCCGAGCCGAATGCAATGAGTCTTGCCACCGTTGGCAACGATGGAAAGCCCTCATTGCGTATCGTGCTGCTCAAGGATGTAGATACGCGTGGCTTCACCTGGTATACCAATTACGAAAGTCGCAAGGGCAATGACTTGCTGGCCAACCCTCATGCCGCACTGACCTTTCACTGGATACCGTTGGAACGGCAGGTGCGTCTTGAGGGACGCGTTGAGAAGGTAGATGTCGCAGAGAGCGACGCCTATTTCAATATTCGCCCCCTCAAGAGCCGCTTGGGCGCGATCGCCTCGGCTCAAAGCCGGCCGGTAGAAAGCCGTGCGCTACTGGAGAAACAATTTGCCGAGGCAGAAGCGCGCTATGGTGATCATCCGCCACGTCCTGCACACTGGGGGGGCTACCGCCTCATACCGGAGTGGATAGAGTTCTGGCAAGGTCGCCGCTCGCGACTGCATGATCGCATCGTGTATACACGCCAGCCTGATGGGCAGTGGTATCGGCAACGACTGCAGCCCTGATAGATTACTTTTCACTAGGTAAGCGTTTAATTAAATACTGGAGGATTTCTCCTTAGTGAAATAGTGACAAGCCTTTGAGGTGGCAGGCTCCCTGCGTCGCATAGCGATGCTGACTCGCCATAACCTAGGGTTTTTTTCAGCGCCTCCCTGGATATTTTCTGCGGCCGCGCTAGAGCGATATCAATATCGCCAGAGTGCGCGAGCTTCATAGTCAGCCAACGGAGGCGACTATCGAATGTTCTGGGAAAAAAAATTCCACCAATGGGTCGCGCAGATGCGCGGAGAGGCACCGGTGCCATTGCGGGTCAGTCTGTGGAATGGTCGCCAGTTCGATCTGGGTCAGGCATCGGCTAAGGTGACGATACGCGTGCCCGCAGCCTCATCGCTGGTGTATCTGCTCAATCCCACGCTGGAAAATCTCGGTCGCGCCTACGTCGAGGGCAAGCTGGAGGTCGAAGGGCGACTGCAGGCCATCATCGAGGTGGCCAATGTGCTCGCTGAAAAAGGACGGTCCACGGGTTCTCGACTCGGCGCCCTGTTCAAGCCACGCTCGCACACCCGCGGACAAGACAGATCGGCCATCGAGTATCACTACGATGTATCGAATGATTTTTATCGCAGCTTTCTTGATCCGGCGATGGTCTATTCCTGTGCCTACTTCGAGCACGGCACGGAAACCCTGGCGACAGCACAGCAAAAGAAGATTGATCATATTCTCACCAAAATCAAGGTTCGTCCCGGTGATCACTTGCTTGATATCGGCTGTGGCTGGGGAGCGCTGGTCATCCGTGCAGCGGCGTGTTTCGGGGCGTACTGCACGGGCATCACCCTGTCAAAAAATCAGCAGGCGCTCGCTACCGAACGCGTTGCTGCAGCCGGCTTGTCCGATCGAATCCATATCCAATTACTGGACTACCGCGATATCGAAGGCCGGTTCGATCGTATTACCAGCGTTGGCATGTTCGAACATGTCGGACTCAAGAACCTTCCCCTCTATTTCAGGAAGATCGCTAGTCTGCTCAGCGATGACGGGCTAGCGATGAATCACGGTATTACCACCACCAATACCGATCACAGCACCGCACGCTACGGTGCCGGCGAATTTATCGAGAATTATGTGTTCCCTCATGGCGAGCTGCCGCATATCGGGACTGTGCTGGCCGCCATGCAGGACGGTGGGCTGGAGGCCCTGGATGTCGAGAACCTTCGCCGCCATTACGCGCGCACCTGTGCAATGTGGGCCGAGAATTTCGAAAATCATGACACCCACCTGCGCACGCTAGTCGATGAGCGACGTTACAGGATCTGGCGCATCTATCTCGCCGGTTGTGCACATGCATTCCAGCATGACTGGATCTCATTGAATCAAGTTGTATGCGGCAAGGCGGGGCGACATGCTGATGCGCTGCCCTGGTCGCGCGCGTATATGTATCAAAGCTGAATTATTTTTTGACCCGATCGCTGAACACCTGCCTGAACTTCGTCACTTTGGGAGCCACCACGAATGCGCAATAGGATTGCATCGGGTGATTGACGAAGTAGTTCTGATGGTAATCCTCGGCGCGATAAAAGACTGGCGCCTCGACCAGTTCGGTGACGATAGTCGCATCCCAGACATGAGCCATCTCGGCAATCACTTGCCTGGCCATCTTCATCTGCTCGTCATTGTGGGTATAAATTACGGACCGATACTGGGTTCCCACATCATTGCCCTGACGATTTAACGTGGTGGGATCATGAATTGTGAAAAAAACTTCGAGGATCTCGCGATAACTAGTCTCTGCCGGATCAAATTGAAGGCGCACCACTTCCGCATGACCCGTGTCACCACCACAGACTTCTTCATACGTGGGGTTCGGATTGCGGCCGCCACTATAGCCCGACTCCACTTGCCGCACACCCCGCATCTGCTGAAAGACGGCCTCAAGACACCAGAAACAGCCACCACCCAGCGTGCAAAGAGAAAGGCCTGATGCCTGTTGATGACTGATGTGGTCGCTCATGCTGATCCTTTGGCGATGTCTCCGGCGAGGGCCCATTGTAACCATTACTGATCGCCACTCGGACAATCGGGCCCGATAAAATCGTTAAGTAAATACCGCAAATCGCGTCGGCAAGCCGAGTCGCAGTGAGGGAAGCACGATGCGGCACAATGACGCCTGAGTGAATATCGACAACCCCACAAGGTCGGCGGATGGACGATCGTCCATTGCCACGGTCAACTCGTCCAGACTGAACTCGCCCCACCCTGCGCTGCCGGGTAGCCAGAGTTTGGGTGAGCGCACATCATCAAACAGGGGATGCGGATCATGCGTACACCACAGGGCAAGCAAGGCATGCAATGGACTCGATGGTAGATCGATCGCTGGGCGGACACGGTCATACAGGACAAGCGCGGGCTGTCGCATCGTGACATTGTCGGCGACAACCTGGGCGTATTCCGGCATTGGATACTCCAGCGGCAGCAGGCTGGCGCCGATACGGAGCAGTGCGAAATACAGTACGAGCGCATCCGGATGTCCTTGCCCGATATAGGCGACGGTATCCCCCTCGTCGATGCCCCACTCGCCCTGCAGGCGCGCTGAAGCGCGCTCGATACGCGCCCAGAAACGGCGGTAGGTAATCACCCGGTCAGGTAGCAGATGGCAACGCAAGTCGCCCTGTGCTCTCGCATGGCTTTGCAGTGTGGTCAGCAAATTAGGCGTGTCGGTCATAATCGCGGGCATTGTAAGCACAGCTTGCCCGGCGGCAAATGGATATTTTGGGCATAATCGCGGATTAACAATCCGCTATCCCGCACCATCCACCCGCCATGTCCCGCCAGCCACTGCGATTGCCCGAACCAGACGTCAATGAAGCCGCCTTTCGGCACGCGCTGTCGCAGTTCGCCACCGGCGTGACGGTAATCACGACCCGAGATGACCATGGTGGCTTTGTCGGACTGACCGCGAGTTCATTCAACTCCGTTTCACTGACACCGCCACTGGTGCTATGGAGTCTGTCGGCCAGTGCGCGAACGATGCCCCTGTTCAGGAAAAATTCGCATTACGTGATCAATGTGCTGGCCGCCGATCAGGCGGCTATCGCTGAGCGTTTTGCCAGCCGGATTGAAAATCGTTTTGAGGGAATCGGTTTTGACCTGTCCTCCACCGGGCTGCCCATCCTGCATGGCGTATCTGCCTGGTTCGAGTGTCATAATCGCAGCCGTTATCCCGAGGGCGACCATGTGATCTTCGTCGGCGAAGTGGAACGCTGCGCTCATGAGGCCAAGCCGGGGCTGGTCTATCATCGAAGCCGTTTTGGCGCGGTCGATATCAATTAGCCAGCAGTCTCTGCAGCACGCCCACTGAGTCAAAGGCAGCACGACGCAATCGGTCATTGATGCCCTGCCAGGCTTCCTCAACCGGGGGACATTCGACAATGATCAGCCGGGCTTTCGCCGCATCCATCTCGCGCAAACCCGCGTACAACTGATGGGCGTACGCATCCGCCTGGGAAGGCATTAGTTTGGCAGCGATCATGCACGCGCCAGAAACGCGCTCATCCGCATGATGCATCAGAGCGTAGCTGTGTTCAGCCTCGTCGAGCTGATGCAGCAGACGGCCGAGCTCTCTAGTGCCGACCAGGGCCACTGGCGTGCGTGGTGCGTAATGTGCCTCTAGGCTGCCCGACACACGCGGCGCTGCGGTGTCCGGCGATGCAGGCAAGCGGCCCAGCACCTCGGCAAGCCGTGCAGCGCTGATCTGCCCAGGGCGCAACAACACCGGTCCGACGGTGTCGAGCCGGGTCAGGTCGATGATGGTCGATTCAATGCCTACTTCGCTCTGGCCGCCGTCGAGCACAGCGGCCAGAGCACCCTCACCCGGCAGCCCGAATTCATCGATCACATGTTGCGCGGTAGTCGGACTGACATGACCGAATCGGTTGGCAGACGGCGCCGCAATCCCACCCTGCCCTGCGCGAAATTCTGCCAGCAGCAGGCGTGCAACCGGATGCGAGGGACACCGCAGACCGATCGATGCTTGTCCACCAGAGACTGCAGCCGCGACGCTCGCAGCACGTGGCAAGATCATCGTCAACGGCCCCGGCCAGAACACGGTGGCGAGCTGTATCGCTTCGGCAGGCAAGTGACTCACCCATTGTGTCAGATCCGCAGCAAGCGCGACATGCACAATTACCGGATGATCCGACGGGCGACCTTTAGCAGCGAAAATGGCGGCCACCGCATCAGGGTTCGATGCATCGGCGCCGAGGCCGTACACGGTCTCGGTCGGAAACGCGACCAGCTGGCCAGCTTCGAGCAGCCGGGCCGCTTGCCGTATGGCGCCGAGATCAGGTGTCATAAATCCGGGATGAGGAGGGATACTCAGGGCTGCAGGCCGAGTATCCGGCAGGCCGACTCGCACCGGCGGATAGCGTCATCAAGCGTAGGCGCGACAAAGGTTACATGCCCCATCTTGCGGCCGCGGCGAGGATCATCCTTGCCATAGAGATGCAGGTTCGCGCCAGGCAGCGCCAGCACCGCGTCCCATGCCGGTTCGCGCGGTTTAGTACTGCCTTGCGCAAACCACAGGTCACCCAAGAGATTGAGCATCACGGCCGGCGAGTGCTGGCGAGCATCCCCCAGTGGCAGACATGCCATGGCGCGCACCTGCTGCGCAAACTGACTGGTGATGCAGGCATCGATC
Source organism: Oxalobacteraceae bacterium (assembly GCA_900299005.1). GTDB lineage: Bacteria > Pseudomonadota > Gammaproteobacteria > Burkholderiales > Burkholderiaceae_D > Pernthalerella. The sequence goes on along the minus strand of OMID01000044.1, from coordinate 13,151 downwards.
GTGTAATGACCACTGTTGTGAGGACGTGGCGCCATTTCATTGACAACCAGCGAGCCATCGTGGAGCACAAAAAATTCTACGCACAGCACGCCTACATAAGCAAGGCGATGAATGATCTCGAGCGCAGCCGCCTGCGCACGGCTGGCGCACTCCGGCGTGACGTTAGGGCCGGGCACCGTGGTGGTGAACAAAATGCCATCCCGATGCACATTCTGGGCGATGGGATAAACAGTTGCATCGCCGTTGGCACCACGCGCGGCCAGCACCGAAACTTCATATGCCAGCGGCAGCATTTTTTCGAGCACGCATTCAACGCCTTTCATCGCATCGAATGCAACCCGCACGGCTTCCCTTGTGCTGACTCGCACCTGTCCCTTGCCATCATAGCCAAGACGATTGGTCTTGAGTACGCCCGGCAAAAGTGCCTCGGGCAACGCCTCAATATCGGCGAGCGACGCAATACGGTAATGAGGCGCGGGCATCACACCAGAGCGCTGCGCGCACTCGGTAAAGAATTTTTTTTCGGCGAGCCGATCCTGTGCGATCGAGACCGCGGCAGCAGAGGGCGCAACGAAACTCTGCTGCGCCAGCGCGGACAAGCTATCGGCAGGCACATTCTCGAACTCGGTCGTGACAGCGGCGCATTCTGCACCCATGCGCGCCAGCGCCTCTGCATCGGTGTACGAGGCGCATATCAGGTCGTCTGCTGCATGTCCGGCCGGACAGTCCCTAGCGGGCTCCAGCACAGCCACTTTGTAACCCATCGCCTGCGCAGCATGCACGAACATGCGACCCAGTTGGCCACCGCCCATCACGCCAAGCCAGGTAGAAGGTGAAGCCTGAGGTTTGAATGAATCAGAGGGAGCGGTTGTGTACGTCATGCAGGCAGCGTCATCGCCATCGCAGCATGCGTTTGCTGCGTGCGGAAATTCAGAAGTTTTTCAGCAAGCGAGGTATCGTCAGCGGCCAGTATCGCAATCGCCGATAGTGCGGCATTGGCGGCACCGGCCTCACCAATCGCAAACGTCGCCACAGGTATGCCCTTGGGCATTTGCACGATGGATAGTAGCGAATCTTCACCGCGCAAATATTTGGATGGCACAGGAACACCCAGTACCGGCACAATAGTCTGCGAGGCCAGCATGCCCGGCAAATGGGCCGCACCACCGGCGCCCGCGATGATGGCGCGCAGTCCTCGCGCACGCGCCGACTTTGCGTAGTCGAACATCTGGTCCGGCATGCGGTGCGCCGATATCACCTGCGCCTCATGGGGGATATCGAAATCTTTCAGCAGGGCGACAGCATGCTGCATCACCTCCCAGTCGGAAGACGATCCCATCACGACACCAACGACAGGCTTGGTTTCGCTCATCTCAGCTCCTCAGTCCTTCAATTCCTCTCCGGTCAGTCGCCGCAGCGCCTCCCGGTATTTGGCGCCGGTTTTTTCGATCACCTCGGCAGGCAGCGCCGGCGCGGGCGCGGTCTTGTTCCAGTCTTTCAGTGTCTCGAGATAATCACGGACAAACTGCTTGTCGAACGACGGCGGCGAGCTACCCTCGGCATAAGAATCGGCCGGCCAGAAACGTGAGGAATCCGCTGTCAGTACTTCATCCATCAGATGCAGGACACCATGATCGTCGAGCCCGAATTCGAACTTGGTATCAGCAATGATGATGCCTTTCGAGGCCGCGTACGCTGCCGCGGTCTGATACAGCTGAATGCTGATGTCTCGCATCTTGATGGCAAGCTCGCTACCGATGCGCTGTTGCATTTCTTCGAAGCTGATGTTCTCATCATGCTCACCGATATCGGCCTTGGCTGCCGGGGTGAAGAGGGGTTGTGGCAGCTTGGCGGCCATCTGCAATCCTGCAGGCAGCACAATGCCGCAGACCGTCCCGTTGGCTTGGTAATCTTTCCAGCCCGAACCGATGAGATAACCCCGAACGACCGCTTCCACCAATATCGGTTGGAGGCGTTTGGCAACCACCGCCCGGCCACGCACCTGCGCAACTTCAGCTGGCGTCACCACCGATTCTGGCGCAACGCCGGTCAGATGATTCGGCACGATATGACCCAGCTGTGAAAACCAGAAATCAGACATCTGGTTGAGCACCTTGCCTTTAGCCGGTATCGGCTCGTTCATCACCACATCAAACGCCGACAACCGGTCGGTCGTGACAATGAGGATCTTGTCATCCCCGACCGCGTAGTTGTCGCGCACCTTGCCTCGCCCCAGCAAGGGCAGCGAGGTGATGCTGGATTGGTAAAGACTGTTCATTCCATGAGTTCCGGGCAAATCTCGAGACGCTGGGACAGGGACAAGGCCGGGGTCATCCGGGATCCCGCGTATTTTCGAGAGCATCGATCACTTGACTACTTGCGACAGCTCGCCTTTTTTGTATTTGTCAGCCATTTTGTCCAGCGGCAGCGGCTTGATCCTGGCCGCCTGACCCTCGCAACCAAACGACAAGTAACGCGCTTTGCAGATTTGCGTCGCGGCTTCACGGGCCGGCTTCAGATAATCACGCGGATCGAATTTCGACGGATTTTCTGCCAGATAACGACGGACGGCGGCGGTCATCGCCAGACGGATATCAGTGTCGATGTTAATTTTGCGAACACCATGCTTGATGCCTTCCTGAATCTCTTCTACCGGCACACCATAGGTTTCTTTCATGTCGCCACCAAACTGACGGATCTCGGCCAGCAATTCCTGCGGCACGCTGGACGAGCCATGCATTACCAGATGGGTGTTCGGGATACGCTGATGAATTTCCTTGATGCGGTCTATCGCGAGAATATCGCCGGTGGGCTTGCGCGAGAATTTGTAGGCACCATGACTGGTGCCGATTGCAATCGCCAGCGCATCGCACTGGGTCTGACGAACAAAATCGGCGGCCTGTCCGGCATCGGTCAGCAACTGCTCGCGCGTCATGGTGCCTTCGGCGCCATGACCATCTTCCTTGTCACCCTTCATGGTTTCGAGCGAACCCAGCACACCCAGCTCCGCCTCGACCGTCACCCCGATGGCATGGGAAAATTCGACGACCTTCCTCGATACCTCGACGTTGTATTCGTAACTGGCAACCGACTTGCCATCTTCTTCCAGCGAGCCATCCATCATCACGGAGGAAAATCCAGATTTGATGGCCGCCATGCACACTGCGGGTGACTGGCCATGATCCTGATGCATGACTACCGGAATGTGCGGATACGCTTCGACCGCTGCCGAGATCAGGTGGCGCAGGAAAGCTTCGCCGGCGTATTTACGCGCACCTGCGGAGGCCTGCATGATGACCGGCGCACCGACCTCATCAGCGGCGGCCATGATCGCCGATACCTGCTCAAGATTGTTGACGTTGAACGCCGGCAGGCCGTAACCATTATCGGCAGCATGGTCGAGCAGTTGGCGCATCGATACGAGGGGCATTGCGGAATCTCCTGACTAGATTAAAACAAGAAACACATGAAATTATGTACAACGAATAGGGCGAATCCAGGTCGTTGACCGAGCTTCAGTGATCGCCGATCTTGGCGATCTTCAGGGCGTTGGTGCCGCCGACCTGCCCCATGGGCTCACCCCAGGTGATCACGATCATGTCATCCTTCTTGACCAGCCCTGCTGCCAGCAGCACATCCTCAGCCGCCTTGAGTACGGATTCGCGGTCATTGACAGCGGGACTCAGTTCAAACGTGTGGACATTACGGTAGAGGGAGGCTTTGCGCTGAGTTGCGCGACTCGGTGTCATTGCATAGATGGGCATGTCGATGTTGTGACGACTCATCCACAAGGGTGTAGAACCGGATTCGGTGAGAGCGACGATTGCGCGCGCGCGCAGATGATAGGCGGTGAACAGCGCACCGTAGGCAATCGACTGATCAATCCGGGTGAAGGTCACATTAAGGAAATCCGTATCCAGTGAAAGATGTTCAGCTTTCTCGGCTTCCGCGCACACGGCAGCCATGATCTCGACGGTTTCGACCGGATATTTCCCGGCCGCTGTCTCGGCCGAGGCCATCACGGCATCGGTGCCATCAAGCACCGCATTGGCCACATCCGATACTTCCGCACGCGTCGGCACGGCGTTCTGGATCATCGATTCCATCATCTGCGTTGCCGTAATCGCCAGTTTATTCGAATGACGCGCCATGCGGATCATCCGTTTTTGCAGCGCCGGCACGGCCGCATTGCCAACCTCGACGGCAAGATCGCCACGCGCCACCATGATGCCATCAGAAGCATCGAGAATTTCCTGTAACGCAGGTATGGCCTCGGCGCGCTCGATCTTCGCGATCATCCGCGGCTTAGCTACCTTGCTCTCATCAGCGGCGATATTCGAGAGTTGACGCGCCATGACCATGTCGGTCGCATTCTTGGGAAAAGACACTGCAATGTAGTCCGCACCGAGCCGCATCGCTGTCTTGATATCTTCCATGTCTTTCGCGGTGAGAGCCGGCGCAGACAAACCACCCCCCTGACGGTTGATGCCCTTATTGTTGGAGAGCTCGCCACCGATCTTCACTGTCGTGACAATCTCGCTGCCCTGGACACGGTCCACGGTCAGCACGATCAGACCATCATTGAGTAGCAGCACATCCCCTGATTTCAGGTCATCCGGGAGCTCTTTGTAATCGAGCCCAACACGCTGTTGATTGCCCAACTCACAGGTCGCATCAAGAATGAAGACATCGCCTTTTGCAAGGTGAATCTTGCCATCACTGAATTTACCGATGCGGATTTTCGGTCCCTGTAAGTCTGCCATGATGGCTATCTCTCGGCCGCAGGCCGCTGCCGCATCCCGCACCATCTGCGCGCGAGCGACATGGTCCTCTGCTTTGCCATGCGAGAAATTCAAGCGCACCACATCGACACCAGCGGCGATCATCCTCTGCAGCACGTCGAGGGTACTGGATGCAGGCCCGACCGTGGCAACGATTTTGGTGGCGCGTTGTTTCATGGGGTAGCCAGTCAGCTGGCCCGTTGTTCCAGCACTTCCACCGCAGGCAGCACCTTACCTTCGAGGAATTCCAGGAAAGCGCCGCCACCGGTGGAGATATAGCCCACCTTGTCCGAGATGCCGTATTTGGCTATTGCCGCCAGCGTGTCGCCGCCACCCGCTATCGAAAATCCTGTTGACTGCGCAATCGCCATGGCCAGCGTTTTTGTACCTTGACCAAACTGATCGAATTCAAATACGCCGACCGGGCCATTCCAGACAATCGTGCCAGCATCGAGCAGTTGCGCCGCCAGCTGCTGTGCGGTCTCGGGGCCGATGTCAAGAATCATGTCATCCGCCGCGACGTCCTTCACCGCCTTCACGGTGGCGGTCGCATGGGGAGAGAATTCTTTGGCACACACGACATCGACTGGAATGGGCACCGAGGCGCCGCGCGCACGCATCATGTCGATAATGGCTTTCGCTTCATCAAGCAAATCAGGTTCGGCCAGCGATTTGCCAATGGGCAGACCCGCAGCCAGCATGAACGTATTGGCAATCCCGCCACCCACGATCAGGCGGTCGACTTTATCAGCCAGCGACTTGAGTATCGTGAGCTTGGTAGACACCTTGGAACCCGCCACAATCGCTGCCAGCGGCCGTGCCGGCTTGCCCAGAGCCTTGCCAAGCGCATCAAGTTCAGCGGCCAGCAAGGGACCAGCGCATGCCACCGGCGCAAACTTCGCGATGCCGTGCGTTGTCGCCTCGGCGCGGTGTGCTGTGCCAAATGCGTCGTTGACATACACATCGCACAGCGCGGCCATTTTTTGGGCCAGCTCGTCGCTGTTTTTTTTCTCACCCTTGTTGACGCGGCAGTTTTCAAGAAGCACCACCTCACCCGGCGCCACTGCCACACCATCGACCCAATCGGCCTTGAGCGTCACGGCACGGCCCAGCAGCTCGGACAAGCGCTTGGCAATCGGCGCCAGACTGTCCTCGGGCTTGAACTCGCCTTCGGTCGGTCGACCGAGATGAGACGTCACCATCACCGCAGCACCGGCGCCCAGCGCCGCCTGAATCGCCGGCACCGATGCCTTGATGCGCGTATCTTCAGTAATGTTGCCTGCATCATCCTGAGGCACATTCAGGTCGGCACGGATGAAAACGCGCTTGCCACGCAGCTTGCCTTGCTGCACCAGATCACTGAGTCGGTCGAAACGCATGTGGGGGCTCACGGACAGGTCGGTAAACCGCGTATTTTACCGCAGCACCCCCGGCTGAAAGCCCGTTGTCAGACCGGCATGGTCACAGCGAACTGCCGCCAGTTAGCCCACGAGACATTGCTCTGTTGACGCCTTCGATGCGCACCGAAGCAGCAGGCGAGCGACATGCCAAGGCACAGCGCTTCCACCGCCTGCGCAGGCCAGTTGAACCCTCAGAGGACCAACTGGAGGAGGGTAAACACCGTCATCCCCAACACCAGCGTGGTGAGTACATTGCGTGTCCACAGAAAAAAAGCAATGGCAGCTAGTCCCGCCATCAGCTTGGTATTAGTCCAGGCCAGCGATACGACGCCACCCGATACCAGCAAATCGGGCGCGACAATCGAGGCCAGGGCAACTGCGGGCACATACCCCAGCGCATGCTGGAGCCACGCGGGCATGCGCGAACTGGCCAGCAAGAAAAAAAATCCGCGCGTGAGCAAGGTGGTTGCGGCCATCATTACCATCAGCAGCAAGTAGTCGACTGCGCTCACAACCTCCCCTCTGCCGCATCTGCGGAACGGATCATGCGATCAGCGATGACCGCAGCGGCAATGCCGCCGAAGATCGCCGCCACCAGCCCGAGCTTGTAGGGAATGCCCACGGCCGCGACTGAAATCAGCCCGGCGACCACCACACCGGCCAGCGTGGGCAGATTCACGATCAACGGTATCGTCATGCCCAGCAAGACCAGCGTACCCGCAAAACCAATACCCCAATTCGAGGGTATCTGACTGGCCAGCAGAATGCCGATCAGGCTGCCAATCACCCAAGCCCACCACGTCGTGTACGCCAGACCCTTGAAGTAGCCGAGCTTGCCCACTGGCTTGCCCAGTGTGTGCGCAGGGAAGCGTTGAGGAAAAAAAGCCATCACCATATCGGCATTGAAATAGCCGTACCAGAGCCTTCGGCTCCAGTGCAGGTGGGCGAAATGCGGGCCGATCACGGCACTGAAGATCACGAAACGAAAATTCACCAGCAAGGTGGTCAGCACGATCACCCACACCGGCGCACCGGCAACGATGAGCGGCAACGCGGCGAGCTGGGCCGAGCCAGCATAGACAATTAGCGTCATTGTGATCGACTGCCAGACCGACAAGCCTGACTGCACCAGCACCATGCCAGTCACCGCACCCCACGCCAGCAACCCCGGCACGGCGGGAGCACAGGTGCGTATGCCATCCCGCAGAGTGGATTTTTCGCGGTCAGCGGGATCAGCCGGGAGAGGATTCATCGTTTGAAAAGGGAGCATCGATCATGCCGCGAGGCGGCAAGGTCGCCCAATGACGTTGGCATGACAGCCGCTATTCTACTCAAGCTACTAACGCAAACACCCTCGGCCCATGAGGAAGGGAGACGCTGAAAAAACCCCATTTTATGGCGAGCCAGCATCGCGGTGCGACGCGGCAGTCTGCCACATTACCGGCTTAGAGCTATCTCCCAAAGGAGAAATCTTGCGGTGTTTAACTAATCAGCGCTTCCGAGGGGGGCTGAATCCGCTAAAATCGTGCGCTCGACATATTGACTGGAGAATCTGACATGTCCATGGCTGACCGCGACGGAAAAATCTGGAAAGACGGCCAACTGGTCGACTGGCGCGACGCCACCTTGCACATGCTCACGCACAGCCTGCACTATGGCATGGCCGTGTTCGAGGGCGTCCGTGCCTACAACACGGTCCACGGTACCTCGATCTTCCGCCTGACGGAACACACGCAGCGGCTGTACAACTCGGCGAAGATCTTCCAGATGAAGATTCCATTCGATGTTGAAACCATCATCGAGGCACAAAAAGAAGTAGTGCGCGCAAACAAGCTGGAATCTTGTTACCTGCGCCCGCTCGTGTGGATCGGTTCCGAAAAAATGGGGGTGTCCGCCCGTGGTAACACCATCCATGTCGCGATCGCGGCCTGGCCCTGGGGCGCCTATCTGGGCGAAGACGGCCTGGCCAAGGGCATCCGCGTGAAGACATCGTCTTATACCCGCCATCATGTCAATGTATCGATGGTACGCGCCAAGGCCAGCGGCTATTACATCAACTCCATCCTCGCGAATCAGGAAGTCACTGCGGACGGCTACGACGAAGCGCTGCTGCTCGATACTGAGGGCTATGTATCCGAAGGTGCGGGTGAGAACGTATTCATCGTCAAGCAGGGTCGCATCTACACGCCGGACCTGGCGAGCTGCCTTGATGGCATCACCCGTGACTCCGTGGTGACGCTGGCGCGTGATATGGGCATTGACGTCATCGAGAAACGCATCACGCGCGACGAGGTGTACTGCGCCGACGAGGCTTTCTTCACCGGCACTGCTGCCGAAGTCACCCCGATCCGGGAACTCGATGGCCGCATGATCGGTGCTGGCAGCCGAGGCCCGGTCACGGAGAAGCTGCAATCGATGTTCTTTGATGTCGTCGGCGGTAAAGCGGAGAAATACCGCCACTGGCTGACGCGGGTTTGAGCGGCCTGATATTGCGGAGCATGGATATGGCCGAGCCCCTCCAAACCACCACCGTTGAACTCGACAGCAAAGACCTGCCGGCCTTTTGCCCCCACCCGGCAATGCCCATCTGGTCCTCGCATCCTCGCGTGTTCCTTGATTTTGCCGCGAACGGCCTTGCACGCTGCCCCTATTGCAGCACGACATACCGCCTCCGGCCGGGCACTGCTGCCCATCACGGCCACTGAGGCAGGTCACCGCGAGGCGGGTTGTACCTGCTTCACGAAGTACAAACACACATGCCCTCCCATCCTTCAAAACTGCTGGCCAGTGCAGAAGACGTCGAACATGCGTTCTACGATGCGATTGCGCGCGCCGATCTCGAGAGCCTCATGTCGCTGTGGGCGGACGAGGAAGAGATCATCTGCGTGCATCCCGGTGCACCGCGGCTTCAAGGTCATGCAGCGATCCGGGAATCTTGGGAAATGATCTTCGAACGCGGGCCGGTCCACATTCGTCCCCGCCATCTGCATGTCACGCACAACATGACATGCGCAGTACACAACCTGGTCGAAGAAATCAAGACACCGGACGATCCTGACTGGCAGGAGGCGCACATCCTTGCCACCAACGTCTATCTCAAAACGCCGCAGGGCTGGCGCATCGTGATGCACCATGCATCGATCGCACCGGGCAAGCCCGCCGACGAGCCCGCCACCTCAGCGGCTTTGCTGCACTGAGCGGAGACGCGGGTGAGTGACTACATTGCCCCCCGCTGGCTCCCCGGGGGTCATCTTCAGACCATTTACCCGGCCAAGTTCATCCGTCCACCCGAAGTGACGCTCAATCGCGAACGCTGGGACACGCCGGATGACGATTTCATCGATGTAGATTTTGTCGAGGGGCTGCCCGGCAAGCCCATGCTGGTGCTGTTCCACGGGCTCGAGGGCTCATCGTCCAGCCACTACGCGCGCTCGATACTCAAGCACATCGAAGCCCAAGGCTGGTCCGGCGCGGTACCGCATTTCAGAGGTTGCTCAGGTGAGATCAATCGCGCACCGCGTTTTTATCACTCCGGTGACGCCGCCGAGATCGACTGGATTCTGAACAGGATGGCGCGGCATCCTCTGTCGCGCAATGCGTCGAGTTTTTTTGCCGCCGGTATATCGCTTGGCGGTAACGCACTGTTGCGCTGGCTGGGTGAGTACCCAGAGGACTCGGGCATTCTTGATGCGGCCTGCGCGATCTCGGCGCCACTCGATCTGGCTGCCGGCGGCGCTGCTCTATCGCGCGGCATGAACATGATCTATACGCGCGTTTTCCTGCAAACCCTCAAGCCCAAGTGCTTGCAAAAGCTGGAGCAGTTTCCCGGTTTGTTCGATCTGGATCGCCTGCTGGCCGCACGCGATCTATACGAATTCGACAATGTGGTGACTGCACCTTTGCACGGCTACCGGGACACGGATGATTACTGGAACCGCGCAAGTGCGAAACACGTTTTGTCTGAGATCGCGGTACCCACACTGGTGATCAATGCGCGTAATGATCCTTTCCTGCCAGCGCAACATCTGCCACGCAGCGCATCGCGCTCGGTGATACTCGAGTATCCTGCGCATGGCGGACATGTAGGATTTGCCTGCGGCCGCCCTCCGGGTGCATTGGACTGGCTGCCGCAGCGCTTGGTGAAATTCCTGTCCGGGCAGGTAGCGCTGCGCGACCACGACAGTAGCACTCCTGCCGACCGATGAACTGCGCATGTCATGGATGAATCCGTCCGCTTAGCTCTTGCCAAATGGCCGAACGTGCCGCACTGCTATGGCTGGCTGGCACTGGATGCGCGGGGTGCATTCCGGATGCGAGACGACATGGCTCAGGCAGCGCACCTGCCCGGCGATGTAATACGTCACCCCGCCCTGCTTGGTTTCATTTTCCGTAATTACGCCCATGATGAGCGCGGCGCCTGGTATTTCCAGAATGGGCCGCAGCGCGTCTATGTAGAACTCGAGGCGACGCCCTTCATCGCTCGCAGCGATCCGGTGCAAGGCTTTGTCACGCACGATGGAGAAGCGATGGACAGCATCAGCAAGGCATTCATGACCGAGGATGGTCGACTACTGCTTCAATCGCGTGACAAGCTAGCCATGCTGGATGACCGTGATCTCGCCGCGTGCCTGCCGCACTTCATGTTGGGCGACAGCGCTTGTGATGATGCGGCGTTGATGTCCTGGCTGGCCCTGGACTGTGCCCCGGTGCATCCACTAGCGATGGTGATCGGCAGCGAGTCCAGCGGCGCCCTTGTGAATGTCGAGCGGATTCGATCGGATCAAATGGAGCAGCGATTCGGTTTTGTTGCGAACCCAAGCCGCTTGGCAAAGATCGCCTGACACCTGCTTATCGCTTTTTTGATTTTTCCATCATTTCACGCCAGCTTATTTGCAGCTCGCGCTCACGCGCATCAATCATGGCCTGATCATAAAAGGAAGCATCAGAGGCGCTGCGCGCAATACGCAGTTGTTCCAGCGCCGAAGGCAGCGCACCCGTCAGTGAATAGTACTCGGCCAGTGCGATATGCTGCAGCGCTATCTTCCCCTGCTCTGCATACGCCCGCGCCAATGCACGCTGCACTCGCGCATCCTGCCGGTACAGCTGCGCCTGATCGCGCAGAAAAGTAGTTGCCTCATCTTTCTTGCCTGCGGCAAGCAAGGCATCTGCATACTGCATCGCCAGCGCCCGCGAGAGAGGGAACTGGGTACGTGCTTCACTAGCCAGCGAGAGTGCCAAGGTCGGCTGTTCGGTAGCAAGCGCCTGCTCGACAATAAAACTCGCAAGCGTCTGCGAGGCTGGCAGTGCAGGCGCGCGTAAGGACTCTGCGCGGATCTCAGCCAACAGTGTCTTCATGCGTGACACATCGCGCTGACGCTGTGCGATCATGGCCAAGCCATATTTGGCGGCGAAAGCCTGCGCACGCGTACCTTGCCTTACCTGTTCATCAAACATTTGGGTCGCCTCACGCCAACCCTGCGGCGTATCGTCTTGCAACACACGCAGACGAGAGCGAATCAGCGCAAAATCCAGGCTATCCACATGCTGCTTGTATGGCAGATTGCGAATGCGAGCCTCGATGTCGGCCATACGCTCGCCAGTCATCGGGTGGGTACGAAGGTAAGAAGGGAGGTTGTCGGAGCGATTGCGACTGGCATTTTGCAGCCTGCCAAAAAAACTCACCATGCCGTTCAATTCAAATCCAGTGTTACGCAGGATTTGTAGGCCCACCCGATCTGCCTCACGCTCGGCATCGCGACCGAAGCTCAGCTGACGCTGCGCTGCCAGCCCGGTGCCTCCCATCATCGCCGCCGCAGAAAGATCCGGGCTGCTGCGCATCGCCAGTGCAGCAAGCAACAAACCAACCATGGGCAGCAGCGCATCCTGACGCTGATTGCCTATCATCCGCGCAATATGGCGTTGGGACACATGACCAATCTCGTGCGCCATGACCGAGGCCAGTTCGGATTCGGATTGCGCGGCGATTACCAGTCCGGAGTGCGCACCGATAAAGCCCCCTGGCAAAGCGAATGCGTTGAGCGAACCATCGCGAACCGCAAAGAAAAAGAAATCATAACCAGCATCGCCCCGCGCTTCCGGACTGGAGCTCAGCAGCGTACCTCCCAGGAGGTTCAGATAATCAATTACGGCAAGATCATCAATGTAATCCGGATCGCGCCGGATGTTGTTCATCACCTGCTCGCCCAGCCGGCGCTCCATCAAGGGCGATAGCTCTTCACCATCGCTACCACCAAGATTAGGAAGGTTTTGCGCATGCAAGTCGGCCGGCGCCATCATCGCTGGCGATGCGAACGCCAGCACGAGCGCTGTCAGCAAGCGCTTTGCGCTCGCAGAAAACCGCACGCTGCAGAGGGGCCGGGAGACTGCTTTCATGATGCTATGATACCTCCAAGCCCTCGCCCGCACATGGCGATTACGTTCTGAAATAAGCCTGTCATGAGCTCAGAAAAAAGCAGTCACCCTACCACCAGCAATGGCGGTCTCACCCACTTCGATGAAGGTGGCCAGGCGCATATGGTTGATGTCGGCAGCAAGGCCGAGACCCATCGCGTGGCAATCGCCAGTGGCCTGATCGAAATGAAGCCGCAGACCCTGGCGGTCATTACCTCCGGCACGGCAAAAAAAGGAGACGTACTCGGCATTGCCCGCATCGCAGCCATCATGGGAGCCAAACGTACCGCTGACCTAATACCACTTTGCCATCCCCTCGCACTGACCCGCGTTGCGGTCGAGTTCACCATCAATGAAACCGACTCCAGCGTGATGTGCAATGCCCAGGTCGAGACCTATGGCAAGACCGGAGTGGAAATGGAGGCGCTGACTGCCGTACAGATCGGTCTTCTCACCATCTACGATATGTGCAAAGCCATCGACCGCGGCATGGTGATCAGTGATGTGAAGGTGATGGAGAAACTGGGTGGGAAGTCGGGGCATTGGAAGGCGGAGTAGT
>OMID01000043.1 GCA_900299005.1 Oxalobacteraceae bacterium | reverse complement strand
TGTATAAGAGACAGCCCCTTTCCTCCCGATGTCACGGACGGAAATGGCCCAACTTGGCTGGGACCGTTGCGACATCATTCTGGTGACCGGGGATGCGTATATCGACCATCCCAGTTTTGGGATGGCGCTGGTCGGGCGGTTGCTGGAATCGCAGGGTTTTCGCGTCGGAATCATCAGCCAGCCAGACTGGCATTCGGCCGAGCCCTTGCGCGCACTGGGGCGGCCAAACCTGTATTTCGGTATCACCGCCGGGAATATGGATTCCATGATCAATCGCTACACGGCGGATCGGAAGCCGCGCTCTGAGGATGCCTACACAGCCAGCGGCAGCCCCGACAAGCGGCCGGATCGGGCGCTGACGGTGTATGCGCAGCGAGCTCGTGAGGCTTTCCCCGGTACGCCGATTGTGATCGGCAGTATCGAGGCTAGCCTGCGTCGAATTGCCCATTACGACTACTGGTCGGACACCGTGCGCCGCTCGGTGCTTTTGGATTCCAAGGCCGATATTCTCTTGTTTGGCAATGCAGAACGTGCGCTGCTGGCGCTCTCGCACCGACTGGCCTCAGGCGAGTCAGTGAAATCGATCCGCGATCTGCGCGGCACAGCCTTCGTGGCGCCGCGCGGCTGGAAGCCCTCAGAAGACTGGTCTGAGGTCGATTCCACCCGTGTGGACACGCCGGGCAAGGTCGAGCAGCATCCCAATCCTTATGAGATGAAGGAGAAATCCCCCGAGGTTTGCGGCACCAAGACCGATTCAGCCTCGGACATCAAGACAATGACACTGCTCTCGCGCGAAGAACGTCTTGCACAGCAAAAAGAGATACGCTCGAAAAGCGTGGTGAGGTTGCCTGCTTACGAGGCGGTGAAAGAAGATCCGATCCGCTACGCTCATGCGTCGCGCGTGTTTCATCTTGAGTCCAACCCGGGCAATGCGCGGGCAATGGTGCAGGCGCATGGTGATCGCGATGTCTGGCTCAATCCGCCGCCGCTGCCGCTGGCGATGGATGAGATGGATTATGTGTACGACCTGCCCTATGCGCGGGCACCGCATCCTACCTATGGCAAGGCGAAGATTCCCGCCTGGGAGATGATCCGCTTCTCAGTCAATATCATGCGCGGCTGTTTTGGGGGGTGTACGTTCTGCTCGATCACAGAGCATGAAGGTCGCATCATTCAAAGCCGTTCAGAGCCTTCGATTCTGCGTGAGATCGAGCTGATTCGCGACAAGACCACCGGGTTTACCGGCACGATCTCAGATCTGGGCGGACCCACGGCCAACATGTACCGAATGGCCTGCAAAGACAAGCGTATTGAAGAATCCTGCCGTCGATTGTCCTGCGTGTATCCCACCATCTGCAGCAACCTCAACACCGATCACAGCAAGCTCATTCGGCTATATCGTAAGGCACGCGCCCTGCCGGGGGTGAAGAAAATCCTGATCGGTTCCGGGCTGCGCTACGACTTGGCGGTACGCTCACCTGAGTATGTAAAAGAACTGGTCACGCATCATGTGGGGGGTCTGCTGAAAATCGCACCCGAGCATTCGGAAGAGGGCCCGCTGTCAAAAATGATGAAGCCGGGCATGGGCTCTTATTACCGCTTCAAGGAGTTATTTGACAAATACTCGAAAGAGGCCGGCAAGCAGCAGTACCTGATCCCCTATTTCATTGCGGCGCATCCGGGCACGACTGATGACGACATGCTGAATCTGGCGCTGTGGCTCAAGCAACATGATTTCCGACTCGATCAGGTGCAGACGTTTTTGCCAACGCCAATGGCTATGGCAACCACGATGTACCACACGCGCAAAAACCCCTTGCGCAAGATTGCGAAAGATTCCGAAACCGTGGAAACACCGCGCCTGGCGAAGATCCGCAAATTCCACAAGGCGCTGCTGCGCTACCACGACCCTGCGAACTGGGAGATCCTGCGGGAGGGCTTACAGCGCATGGGACGCGCCGACCTGATTGGTAATGGTCCACAGCATCTGGTACCGCGTTCGGACGGGGCGGCGCGCGTGTTGGCGCGCAGGCCGCAAGGAGAAACGCCGCCGCTCAAAGCACTGGCGCGCAGCTTTGGACAGCAACGTCTGCGGCCGGGTGCGGCCATCAGCCGCAAACGCCCATGAAAAAGCCGGCACGCAAGCCGGCTTGTCGGCGACTGGTGGGAAGTGCTGGCTTCGAACCAGCGACCTATCGCGTGTGAGGCGATCGCTCTACCCCTGAGCTAACCTCCCAGGACGGCGCGAATTATCCCACAAACACCACATCGCTTCAATTGCTCTCGGTCTTAAGCCAGAGGCAAGCACCCTTGGATTCTTTGTTCAATGCCTGCAGCATTGCCTGATGCGCTTCCAGTTCATCGGCGCTGGGTTGCAGCACCATGATCTCAGCAAGGACCGCCTGATTGTCGCCACTGCCATCGGCAGGCAGGTCGACGTGTAAATCCATGCCCAAGCTATCCTGTCCGCGCGTCATCACGAGATAAACCTCGGCGAGTAATTCGGAATCGAGCAAGGCCCCATGCAAGGTGCGGTGCGCATTCGATACGCCATAACGTTCGCACAAGGCGTCCAGCGAATTGCGCTTTCCGGGATGGAGTTCTTTTGCCTGCAGCAGCGTGTCCGTGATGGAGCGCACATGCTGATCGAATTTTGGTAGGCCTAGTTTTTCGAGCTCTGCGTCCAGAAAACCGACGTCAAATGGAGCGTTGTGAATGATGATCTCCGCATCACGCAGGTATTCACAGAGCTCGGCGGCGATATCGGCAAATTTTGGTTTGTCGCTCAGAAATTCTGTCGTTAAACCGTGTACGGCCAGTGCACCGGGGTCAGAATCGCGTTCGGGGTTGATGTAGTAATGGAAGTTGTTGCCAGTAAGCCGTCGATTGATGAGCTCGACGCAGCCGATCTCGATAATGCGATCGCCACTGCGAGGATTAAGGCCGGTCGTCTCTGTGTCTAGAACGATTTGTCGCATGGTGTTTCAAGCTTTTTTCGTGGAGTGGCGCATAGGATGTTGGTCGCACCTCTGTATGCCGTGGTTACTGCGTGAAAGTCCTGTCTGCCTAGGGTCGTCGTTCTGTCGAAAATCGACATCTCTCGTTGCGTGCTGCCGGTGCCCGATTTTGCGGGTCACTGTCAGAGCACCCATGGGTCCTGGCTTTCGCCGGGATGACGAATCCCAAGCCATTGGCCTTTACGAGGGAGGCGATGACCCCCCATTTTATGGCGAGCTAGCATCGCTGTGCGACGCGAAAGCCAGCCAAATCAAAGGCTTTCAGCTATCTCTCCAAGGAGAAATTGTGCGGTCTTTAATCAAGTACCGCTTCCCTCGGGTTGGACCGACGGGCCGGCATTGAGCATGAGTTCAACACCGCGGTTAGCCAATGCGTCAGCACGTTCATTGCCTTCATGCCCAGCGTGCCCTTTGACCCACCGCCATTCTATCGTGTGTCGCGACTGTGCCTCGTCGAGCGCTTGCCAAAGATCGACATTTTTGACCGGCGACTTGCTCGCGGTGCGCCAACCTTTGGCCTTCCAGCCAGTCAGCCATTCGCTAATCCCCTTCTGGACATATTGGCTATCGGTATGCACGATCACGTCGCACGGACGTTTCAGCGCATTGAGCGCCTCGATCACTGCCCTGAGTTCCATGCGATTGTTCGTGGTGTTCAATTCACCACCACACAGTTCTTTGCTGTTCTCCCCCGCGATCAGCCAGGCGCCCCAGCCACCCGGACCAGGGTTGCCCTTGCAAGCGCCGTCGGTGTAAATCTCTACTTTGCTCATGTACGCATCATGCCTGTTGGTGGGAGGTTGGATGGTAAGTCTTTTTTCGACCATGGGTCCCGGCTTGCGCTGGGATGCCTGTATTGATGCGGTGCCCCCCGGCACCGTCATCCCAGCGCAAGCTAGGATCCATGACGATCTCAGAGGCTCCATCAAAATGAGCGCCGCGAAGCAGCGCGGGCGCTGGCAAGGCGGCCCTAACGCGGCCTGCAGCATTTTGAAAGGGCCCCTTAGTCGTTCGGTTTGTTTTTCATGCGATTAGTCGCCGGCACCGCCTGCTGCACGCGCGCACTTCGCTTCTCCAATACCGGGCCAATGAGTCGCATGCCTTTCACCCGCTTGATGGCCTGAACAATGTACAAGGCCCCCAGATAAGGCCACCAGCGGTTACCCGCCTTCTCCATGAAAGCGAAACGATCCAGCCATTTATCGGTAGCACAGGGAGGCGCATAGCAACCAAAATGGCCACGATTGATTTCCATGTTGAGCAGTTTCAGCCAGTCTTTCAGTCGTGGCACGCTGATGAATTCACCGTCCAGTGGCAAAAAGTGGGCGCCCGTCATGCGCCCGCTCACCTGGCGCATGCCCCACAGGCTAACCGGATTGAAGCCACAAACGATCACTTGTCCCTCGGGTATCAGGACGCGCTCGACTTCGCGAAGGACCTGATGCGGCTCGGTCGCGAATTCGAGCACATGGGGCAGCACGACCAGATCGAGGCTTTGGCTGGCGAAAGGCAGCTCGGCAAAGTCGTGTACCAGCATCGCCTGACGTGGATGCTCGGGTAATGATGAGGTTGATGCATGATTCAGCGGTGGCAGACAATCAGTGATCCAGCGGTTCGGCATGCGGTTGGCTGCCAGCGTATCAAGGTGCGGCATGCCGATCTGCACCGCGTTGTATCCGAAAATATCTGCAGTAAGTTCGTCCAGGCGCGCTTGCTCCCACGCCTGAGCGTAGCGCCCCGGTGGCGTATCGAACCAGGGGGCCAACGATATAATCGGATTTTCAAAAGCGCGTCGGTGCATGCTCATGTCAGTCAAGCCATCCCTGCAAGTGTCCGCTGTTCCGGCCTTTGCCGACAATTATCTGTGGCTAGTCCATGACGGTCGGCATGCCGTCGTTGTCGACCCCGGAGATGCAGCGCCTATCGAGGCAGCGCTGTCTGCAGGACACCTGACACTCTCTGCTATTTTACTCACTCATCATCACGGCGACCATGCCGGCGGCGTCGCTGAGCTGCTTCGTCGACGCGATATCCCGGTGTATGGGCCAGCAAAAGAAACGATCGCCGGCGTCACACACCGTGTGTCCGAGGGCGATCGTGTGCAGCTTGCCGAGCCCGCGATCACGCTCAGTGTGCTCGATGTACCGGGCCATACCGCCGGTCATGTTGCCTACGTCGATCATGCCCATGGCTGGCTGTTTTGTGGCGATACCTTGTTTGCTGGCGGATGCGGGCGCCTTTTCGAGGGTACCGCAGAGCAGATGACACAATCGCTGGGCAAGCTCTCGGCGCTGCCCGATGCCACCAAAGTCTATTGCGCCCATGAATACACGGTATCCAATCTACGTTTTGCTGTGGCTGCCGATCCCGACAACGCCGCCGTTGCTGAGCGCCTGCGTCAAGCCCAGGCTATGCGTGAGCGAGGCGAGTGCACCGTGCCCTCCACGGTGGGTGAGGAGAAACAGACCAACCCCTTCCTGCGCTACCGGGAACCGGGTATCGTGCGCAGCTTGCGCTCACAAGCCCACCTTGGGAGCGATGATCCGGTGGCTGCGTTCGCCGCGCTCAGAGCGTGGAAAAACACTTTTCGGTAATCGGCATACCTCGCTCTTTTCGACGTCTTCCTTAGCAAACTGTCACGCAAAATCTGAGAATTCACCGACATTTCCCTTGACGGCCTTTCCCTCGGTTCACTACACTTGCGCGAATTCAATTCGCGCCGCGCCGGGCTGTTGCCTACGCTGGCGACTCTCCGAGGCCGATGCACCGCACCCGATCCCTACTGCTGGCATGTCTTGCAATCTTCTCAAGCCTGACGCTGACAACGCCCTCTGCCCACTCGGTTGACCTCACCATTCCCCCCTCGGCGGACGAGCATGGGGCAATGTCTTCCCAACCAGTCGGCCTTGATGGGCTGAGTCTGCCCCCTGACTATGCGCTGGAGCTCGACGCTGTTCAGATCGACAATGCCGATCTGTGGGATCGCATACGCAAAGGCTTTGCCATACCCGACCTGAACAATCCTCTGGTCGCCACGCACACCACCTGGTACAGCGCACGCCCGGACTACCTGCTGCGCATCTCGCAGCGTGGGTCACGCTATCTCTTCCATGTCGTACAAGAGTTGGAAAAGCGACAAATGCCGACCGAGATCGCGCTGCTGCCTTTTATCGAGTCCGCATTTAACCCCCAGGCTTTTTCCAGCGCCAAGGCGGCCGGCATGTGGCAATTTATCCCGAGCACCGGGCGAGACTACAACCTCAAACAGAACGCTTTTCGTGACGAGCGACGCGATGTGCTGGCCTCGACCAGTGCCGCACTGACGTATCTTCAAAAGCTCTACGGCATGTTCGGCGACTGGCAGCTGGCACTCGCTGCTTATAACTGGGGCGAAGGCTCGGTCTCACGCGTCATTGCCAAAGCAGGGGCCGCTGGCCGCGGGACGGATTTCAACAGTTTGTCAGCCTACATGCCTTCGGAGACGCGCAATTACTACCCCAAGCTTCAGGCAGTCAAGAACATCATAGCGACGCCAGCGCAGTATGGCATCAAGCTGCCGACGGTGGACAATCAGCCTTATTTTGTGTCGGTCAAAAAAACTCGTGATATCGATGTGAAGCTCGCTGCACAGCTGGCAGAGCTAACCATGGAAGAATTCAAGGCACTTAATCCGCAGTTCAATCGCCCGGTGATCACTGGCAGCCCAAGTACACAGATTCTGCTGCCGCAATCGAATGCGGAAAAATTCACCGAGAACCTCTCCAAATGGACGAAAGCGCTCTCCAGCTGGACGGCGCACAAAGTCACGGCAGCCCGCGAGCGTATTGAAAACATCGCCGCCAAATTCAAGACCACGCCCGAAGTCATCCGCGAGGCAAACGCCATACCGCCGAACATGCATCCCAAGGCGGGCTCGACCGTGCTCGTGCCCAAGCCGCCTTCGGCACCTGATAAAGATATCGGCCAGGAGGTTGCTGACAATGCGATGCTCGCGGTCGAGCCTGACGAGCCGCCCCGCAAGAAGATCATGATCAAGGTTAGCAAGCGTGATACGGTCGACACGATTGCCAAACGCTACAAGGTCAAAGTGACCGAGATCCGGCACTGGAACGAAATGAAGAACGACAAGCTCACCCCGGGCCAGTCGCTGAGGCTAGAGATCCACCAGCCGAAGAAGAGCAAAAGCAGGGAAAAAACAGAAAAGCCCGCTGAGAAGCAGCGTCCAGCCCACGGCGCATCAGAGCATAAACGCGCCCAGCGCTGAAACAGCGCAACTAAGAGCGATCAGGGCGTGGTCGCCAGCTCTCTGAATTCGGCTGCTGCCAGCAGCCGCTGCGTGTACGGATCACGCGGCGCGGACAACACCTCAGCCGTTCGGCCGCTTTCCACCACCTGTCCATCCTTCATCACAATCACGCGGTGCGCCATGGCACGTATCACCGCCAGATCATGGCTGATGAAAAGATACGCAATCCCGTGCCGACGCTGCAAATCGGCCAAGAGCTCCAGCACCTGATACTGCACCGAGACATCCAGAGAAGATGTCGGCTCATCAAGCAGAATCAGCGCAGGCTTAAGCACCAGCGCGCGCGCAATCGCAATGCGTTGCCGCTGCCCGCCAGAAAACTCATGCGGATAACGGCTCATCATCTCTGGCGCTAACCCCACCTCGCTGAGGCCCTCGGCCACGGCCTGCCGCAAAGCGTCGCGCGAGAACTGCGGCTGATGCAGTGCCAGTCCTTCACCGACAATCTGCTCGATCGTTCGGCGTGGTGATAGTGAGGCAAACGGATCCTGGAACACTACCTGCATCTGCGCACGTAGAGGCCGCAGGCTTGCGCTGGACATGTCGCTGATGCGCTTTCCATCGAACGAGATCACACCCTCGGCCCGGGCAACCGACAAGCGCAGCAGCGCCATGCCCAGCGTCGATTTTCCCGAGCCGGATTCGCCAACAATACCCAGTGTCTCGCCACGCGCAAGCGATACGTCGGTGCGATCCACGGCAACGAACTCGCGCTGGCGGAACCATCCCTGCGGAATGACAAAGCGGCAGCGCACCGCCTTGGCCTCGAGCAGCGTGGGGGCGTCGGGTGCGGGATCAGCGGCCATGCGCCGCGCATGGCTGGCGAGCAATCGCTGGGTGTATGACTCGCGCGGCTGCGCAAATAGCGTTGCCGTATCGGCGGTCTCGATCAGCCGGCCTTGCTGCATCACGCCAACGCGATCCGCAAAACTTCGAACCAGATTCAGATCATGCGTAATCATCAGGACGGCCATGCCTTCATCACGCTGGAGCTGATTGAGCAGCTCCAGTATTTGCACCTGAATCGTCACATCTAGCGCTGTGGTCGGCTCGTCGGCGATCAGCAATTTGGGGCGGCAGGCAAGTGCCATGGCAATCATGGCGCGCTGCCGCTGCCCTCCCGAGAGTTGGTGCGGGTACGACAAGGCACGCCGCGCAGGCTCGGGGATACCAGTTTTTTCCAGCAGCTCTACCGCTCGCTTTGCCGCATCGCGCGCCGGCAGGCCCTCATGCAACATCAGCACTTCAGCGATCTGATTACCGATGGTAAAGAGCGGATTCAGTGCCGTCATGGGCTCCTGAAAAATCATGGCGACATCCTTACCACGCAGATGCCGCATCGCTGCCTCGGATTTCTGTAGGATCGCTTCGCCTTCAAACATCAGCGCTCCGGTGATCTGCGCGTCCGGCAGCAGCCGCATCAGCGACAGGGCACTGACCGTCTTGCCCGAACCGGATTCACCCACCAGCGCGAATTTTTCACCGGCACGTATCTCGAAACTCACCTTGTCAACGACCGTCGCATCGCCAAAGCGTACCGACAAATCCTGAACGCTCAACAGACTCATGCCTTCCTCCGCACATCCAGCGAATTACGCAAGGCATCGCCAATATTCGTCAGCAACAACAGCGTGATCGTCAGTACCGCAAAAGTGGAGAGTGCAATCCACCAGGCATCCAGATTGTTTTTTCCCTGCGCGAGCAGCTCGCCGAGGCTGGGCGTGGCGGGTGGCACACCCAGTCCCAGAAAATCCAGACTGGTCAGCGCCAAGATCGCGGCACTCATCCTAAAAGGCAGGAAAGTCACCACCGGCGTCAGGCTATTGGGCAGCACATGACGCCAGATGATCTGCCAGTTCGACAAGCCAAGCGCGCGCGCTGCCTGCACGTAATCGAGATTACGGTTGCGCAGAAAATCTGCGCGCACATAATCGGACAAGCCCATCCAGCCGAACAGCGAGAGCAACAGCAGCAGCAAAAGAATGCTGGGTTCGAAGATCGAGGCAAAGATGATCAGCAAATACAGCTCAGGCATCGAACCCCAGATTTCCATGAAGCGCTGGAACAGCAGGTCTGTCCGGCCGGCGAAATACCCTTGTATTGCCCCAGTGAGCACGCCAAGCGCAACACCGGTGATTGTGAGGGCCAGGCCGAACAGGATGGACACGCGAAACCCGTACAGCAGCCGGGCAAAGACATCGCGCCCCCGATCATCGGTACCCAGCCAGTTATCGCCAGTAGGCGGGGCGGGATTAGGCGACTTTGCAAAATAATTCAGCGTGTCGTGGCGATAGTGATTGACGGGATAAATCGCCCAGTTGCCCGGCTTGCTGAATTGCTGCTGAATGAAGGGATCGAGATAATCAGCCGGCGAATCGAAGTCGCCACCCAAAGCAACTTCGGAATAATCGTTCAGAATCGGGAACATCAGCTGACCGTTGTAGCGGGCCACCAGTGGACGATCATTCGAAATCACTTCCGCACACAGGCTGAGCGCAAACAGCAAGACAAAAACGATCAGGCTCCAGTAGCCACGACGGCTCTGCCTGAAACGCAACCAGACGCGTCGTGAAGGCGACACGGACGCTGCAAGTGGCAACACAGATTCGGGCTTCATCTTGCAAGGCTTTCAAATTGCACGCGCGGATCGGCCCACACATAGCAGAGGTCACCCAACAACTTGACAACCAGACCGATCAGCGTAAATAGATACAGCGTACCAAGCACCACGGGGTAGTCACGTCGCACCACGGATTCATACGACAACAGCCCCAGTCCGTCGAGCGAGAATAGCGTCTCGATCAGCAGGCTACCGGCAAAAAAAGCCCCGATGAACGCCGCAGGGAAACCCGTCACCAGCGGTATCAGCGCATTACGGAAGACATGCTTGTACAAGACTGCGCGCTCGGAAAGGCCCTTGGCACGTGCGGTCAGGACATATTGCTTGCGTATCTCTTCAAGGAAGGTGTTCTTGGTCAGCATGGTCATCACTGCAAACGAGCCGGCGACCGAGGCTGTCACAGGCAAGGTGATATGCCAAAGATAGTCCTTGATCTTGCCGAACCACGACAGGGTCTCCCAGTCATCTGACGTCAGGCCCCGCAGCGGGAACCATTGCATAAAGCTGCTACCCGCAAACACCACCAGCAAAAACACGCCCAGCACAAAACCCGGGATCGAATAGCCGACCAGAACGATGGTGCTGGTAACGCTGTCAAAGCGACTACCCTCGCGCACCGCCTTGGCAACACCCAGCGGCACAGAAATGACATACGTCAGGAAGAAAGTCCACAGACCGATGGTGATCGATACGGGTAGCTTGGATTTCACCAGTTCCCACACATCCTTGTGATGATAGAAGCTCTGACCGAGGTCGAATTTGGCAAAGCCCTTGAGCATGTTCCAGAAGCGCTCAGTGGGCGGCTTGTCGAAACCATACAAGGCCTTGATCTCTGCCACACGCTCGGCATCCACCCCTTGCCTGCCGCGATATTCCGAGGCACCACCACCCGACGATTCCCCCGCGCCAGTCTGGCCTTTTTTCAGTTCGATGAGTGCCTGCTCGACCGGACCACCAGGAACGAACTGGATCACGGCAAAGGTGATAGCGATCACGCCGAGCAAGGTCGGGATCATCAGCAAGGTTCTTTTAAGTATGTAGGACCAGAGATTCATAGCTTTTCTGTGCTTGCGCAGTGGTGGATCCCAGCTTGCGCTGGGATGACGGGCCACGTGCTAACGGTATCGGGGCCATTCGTCACCTTCGTCTGAATACGCCGGGCCAATGCTGCCTGCGTTTTCTGTTTGCGAGCCGCGGTGGATCCCAGCTGGCGCTGGGATGACGATGCTGGATTTGCGGCGCTTGACCCGTCATCCCAGCGCCAGCTGGGATCCATCGTCGTCATACCCTCACCCTCATTTTCCGCTCCGATCCTTCACCTGCCACCAACTCGAAATCACGTAGGGATCAGCCTGATAATACTTTGGCGCCACTTTGGGTATGCCAAAGCGATTGCGATACGCGACCCGGTGCGTCGCCGAGTACCAGTGAGGCACCACGATGTATTTATGCAGCAGCACGCGGTCGAGGGCACGCGACGCGGCCACCAGTTCTGTTCGAGACTCTGCCCGCACCAGCGCTGTCACCAGCTTGTCGACAGACGGGTCTTTCAGGCCCCAGTAGTTGCTGGAGCCTTTTTCATCGGCAGCTTTGGAACCCAGCATGTCAAACATCTCGTTACCCGGACTGGTCACATCGGGAAACCGCTGACTCGTCATGTCAAAGTCAAATTCCTCAAGACGTTTTTGCACCAGTGCGAAATCAGCGGTGCGCTGACTCACCTTGATACCCAGCTTCTCAAGGTTACGCACATACACCGCAATAATGCGCGAGAGGGCTGACTGATCATCGAGTATCTCAAAGCTGAACACCTCGCCTTTTGCGTTGCGCAGTGCGCCATCGTGGTAGACCCAACCGGCCTGCTTGAGCAGCTCGCGTGCCTGCACGAGGTTAGCGCGCAGCGACGATGGCGGGTTGGTCGATGGTGGCATTGGCACCGGCCCGAACACAGCTGGGTCAAGCTGATCGCGCATCGGTTCGAGAAGCTTCAGCTCCGCCTCTGACGGTGTGGCTCGGGCAGCAAGTGCAGAATTGCTGAAGAAGGAATCAATGCGCGTGTACTGGCTGTAGAACAGTTGCCGGTTCATCCATTCGAAATCCAGGGCTAGGCCCAATGCGCGACGCACCCTCGCGTCCTGAAACTGCGGACGGCGTAGATTCATCACGAAAGCCTGCATGCCCGCGCCGTTAGAATGCTTCAGCGTCGTCTTGATGATCTCGCCACTGTCAAACTTCGGCCCTTTGTACATCCGCGCCCAATTTTTCGCGCGGTACTCGACAACGACATCGAATTCCCCGGCCATGAACGCTTCCAGCCGGGCGACATCATCCTTGTAAAAACGGTAGACGATGCGCTCAAAATTGAATGCGCCGCGCCGCGCCGGGATGTCACTGCCCCAATAGGCAGAATGTCGCTTGAAGACAATTGATCGGCCCAGATCATATTTATCGATCAGATAAGGCCCGCTGGCAATCGGCGGTACCAGTTGAATCTTGTCGAATGGCGTGCCCTGTGCCCATTTGCGCGAGAACACCGGCATGCCGCCCACGATCAAGGGTAGCTCGCGGTTGTTCGTCTTGAAATCGAAGCGCACGGTCAGCTCATCCACAGCAATGCATTGCTTCACGTCGGCGAAGACCATCTTGAACTGAGGTGCTCCTTTGGCCATCAGCGTGTCGAAGGAGTGCTTTACATCGGCAGCCAGCACCGGGTCGCCATTGTTGAATCGTGCTTTCTGATGGATGCGAAAAGTCATGGCCATGCGATCCGGCGCAAGACTCATGTCCTCGGCCAGCAGGCCGTACATGGTTGCCACTTCATCCGCCGAACTGATCGCCAGCGATTCGAACATGAGGTTGGACACCCCGGCAGCAGCGACACCTTTCATCGAGAAAGGATTAAATTTGTCGAAGCTGTTCGCCGCGCCCGGATTAGCCAAATACAGGTCGCCGCCTTTGGGCGCGTCCGGATTCAGATACTCGAAATGCGTGAACTCAGGCGGGTACTTTGGCGTGTCGTAGAGAGAGAACGCATGCGCTGCCCACGCGAGAGGCGCGCAGGCAGAGGCGGCAGCAAGGATGGCACTGGCGAAAATCTTGATCATGGGCCCGATAGCGCAAGCAAAAACGCGTCAAGGATAGCGGTTTTCAGAAATCGACGGGCGATCCTCCATCCCGCAACACGGGCCACGCCCATTTGCCCAGCGCGCGGGGGAACCCCTACAATGGCGCGTTTTGGCCGGCAACCAGCTGGCTATCCGGTCTTTAGGAGTCATTGATGGCATTCTTGCAAGGCAAAAAAATACTGATTACGGGCGTACTGTCCAACCGCTCCATCGCCTACGGCATCGCACAAGCCTGCCACCGCGAGGGCGCCGAACTGGCGTTTACGTATGTGGGCGAGCGTTTCAGGGATCGCATCACCGAGTTCGCAAAAGAATTCGGCAGCTCACTGGTCTTCGAATGCGATGTCGGCAGTGATGAACAGATCAGCACCACTTTCAGCGAGCTCGGCAAGTCATGGAAACAGCTGGATGGTCTGGTACATGCCATCGGCTTTGCGCCTCGCGAAGCGATCGCCGGTGATTTTCTCGATGGCTTGTCGCGGGAAAATTTCCGCATTGCGCACGATATCTCTGCGTACAGCTTTCCTGCCATGGCCAAAGCAGCGCTCCCCATGCTCTCGAACCAGGCCGCCCTGCTGACGCTCTCCTACCTGGGTGCGCTGCGCGCTCTGCCCAATTACAACACCATGGGTTTGGCCAAGGCCTCGCTGGAGGCCAGTGTACGCTACCTCGCCGAATCACTCGGCAAACGCGGTGTGCGCGTGAACGGCATCTCGGCCGGCCCGATCAAGACCCTGGCCGCTTCAGGCATCAAGGACTTCGGGAAGATTCTCCATTTTGTCAAAGAAAATGCGCCGCTACGCCGCAATGTGACGATTGAAGATGTCGGCAATGCAGCGGCTTTCCTGTTGTCTGATCTTGCGGCAGGTATTACCGGCGAGATTACCTATGTGGACGGAGGTTTCTCGCAGGTGGTGGCGGGCATGGGTACGGAAGAGTCATGACCCTGCCTTCACAGGGGGTGGTGCCAGCGTGGGCATCGATCCCAGCTTGCGCTGGGATGACCGTTTTGTGGCTCAAAACGTCCCTGATCGCATCAACTCGGCGAACTAGGGTTCCACACACCTAACCTCGTTATCCCAGCGAACGCTGGGATCCCTCCTCGCGCCCCGACGCCACTTTCAAGCCACCACCGCCCCAAGGTAGAGCTCAAAAAAGCAGTTTCGTCGGACCGGCACCAAAGTCAATGAGGGTTCCGCAAACCTAACCCCGTCATCCCAGCGAACGCTGGGATCCATCCTCGCGCTCCCGACGCACCTGCCAAGCCACCACCGTCCCAAGGCAGAGCTCGAAAAAACAGTTTCATCGGGCCGGCACCAAAGTCAATGAGGGTTTCGCACACCTAACCCCGTCATCCCAGCGAACGCTGGGATCCATCCTCGCGCCCCCGACGCTACTTTCAAGCCACCTCCGCCCCAAGTCCGAGTCCAAATAATCGGTTTCTCAGGGTCGGCAGCACGTCAATCTCTGAACAAACCTCTTGCTCGAGTTTCCTGTAGAATGCAGCCCGCGTCATGATCAAAAGGCGCATCGCTGCACGCAGACCCTGAGCAATACTCTGAAGCCCTTCCGCCTCCTGGTGCCGATCTACTGAGCACCGTCCCGGCGCAAAGCTTTTGTGCCGAAACCTTCATCCGTTTCGTTTGTTTCGCTGGTTGGCGTTGCTTTTTCTTTTTTTTGATACACCCCGTTGCGGGCGCACGCCTGCACGCCGACTTTTTGAAAGACGAAACATGACATTTGAATCTCTGGGCCTGCACCCGCTGATCCTCAAAGCGCTGAACGACGCTGGGTATACCCAGCCGACGCCAGTGCAGCAGCAGGCGCTGCCTGCCGCAATCGCCGGACGCGACTTGCTGGTGTCCTCTCAGACTGGCTCTGGCAAGACCGCTGCCTTCATGCTGCCATCGCTGCACAAACTCGCTACAGCACCTGCAGAACCCGCAGGCAAGACGCCGAATCAGATCGCGCAATCGGCACGCTCACGCGGAGAGCGTCCGCGCTTCATGCCGGCACGCCCCAAAATGCTCGTGCTCACACCCACCCGCGAACTCGCCTTGCAAGTGACTACGGCGACCGACAAATACGGCGTCCACATGCGCCGCGTGAGGGCAGTGTCCATCCTTGGCGGCATGCCGTATCCAAAGCAGATGCAGCTCCTCGCCCGTAACCCCGAAATTCTGGTAGCCACGCCGGGCCGCCTTATTGATCACATGGAATCCGGGAAGATCGATTTTTCCTCACTTGACATTCTGGTATTGGACGAGGCCGATCGCATGCTGGATATGGGTTTCATCGATGATATCGAGCGCATTATCAGCAAGACCCCCGAAACGCGACAAACCATGCTCTTTTCGGCCACGCTGGATGGCCTAGTCGGTAATATGGCCCGCCGCATCACCAAAGATCCGCAGCTCATCCAGATTGCCGGATCAGCCACGCGCCACGAGAACATTCAGCAGCGTGTTCACTTTGTTGACGATCTGTCTCACAAGAACCGGCTGCTCGACCATCTGCTGCGCGATGCGAGTATTGATCAGGCCGTGGTGTTCACCGCGACCAAACGCGATGCAGACAACATTGCCGACCGTCTGACCATCGCCGGCTTTGCCGCTGCCGCGCTGCATGGCGATATGCACCAGGGAGCGCGCAACCGAACGCTCAACAGCCTTCGACGGGGTCACGTCCGCGTGCTGGTGGCAACGGATGTCGCGGCACGCGGCATTGATGTGCCTGGCATCACCCATGTATTCAACTACGATCTCCCGAAATTCCCCGAGGACTACGTGCATCGCATCGGCAGAACCGGTCGCGCGGGTCGTCATGGCATTGCCGTCTCGCTGGTCAATCATGCCGAGGGCGTGCATGTAAAGCGTATCGAGCGTTTCACCAGACAGCCCATCCCTGTTGATGTGGTTGAAGGCTATGAACCAAAGAAGGCAGCGGCTCCGGCGCGTCGCCCGGGCTGGCGTCCTGGTGATGGTCGTGGCGGCAAGCCCGGCAAACCAGGACAGCGCAGTTTTGCCAAGCCCGGTAGCGCGCCTCGCAAGGAGAGCAGCGGGCACCGCAGCGAACGCAATGACCGCGGCAATCGTGGTGTGCGCGGAGACACGCGACGCGGCTGATGCAGAGCACAGCAGACCTCATGGGCTCCTTCGGGAGCCCATGTCATTCCAGGTGACATCGAGACCGTCATACAATCCTCCGACCCACATCATGAACCCACCTTTGAAACTCACCTCGTTTTCTCATGGCGGCGGCTGCGGCTGCAAGATCGCGCCCGGCGTTCTCGCCGACATCCTGAAACAGGCCCCGGGTTTGCCGGCACCGGCTCAGCTCCTGGTCGGCATCGAGACATCGGATGATGCGGCGGTCTACCAGCTCAATGACGAGCAGGCGCTGATTGCGACAACGGATTTTTTCATGCCCATCGTTGATGATCCATTCGACTTTGGCCGCATCGCCGCCACCAATGCGATTTCCGACGTTTACGCCATGGGGGGTACTCCAATCATGGCACTGGCGCTGGTCGGCATGCCGATTGACAGGCTGCCCGTGGACACCATCGGAAAAATTCTCTCCGGTGGCGAATCCATCTGCGCCCAGGCCGGTATTCCCATCGCTGGCGGCCACACCATCGACTCCGTCGAGCCGATCTACGGGCTGGTCGTGATGGGTCTGGTTCATCCATCGAAGATCAAGCGCAATGCCGATGCGAGAGCCGGTGATGTGCTCATTCTCGGAAAACCGCTCGGTGTTGGCATTCTCTCGGCCGCACTAAAGAAAGATGCGCTCAATGCCGAGACTTCCGCAACAATGATGGCCAGCACGACCCAGCTCAACACACCGGGCAAGGACCTCTCCTCCATCGAGGGCGTGCATGCCATCACGGATGTCACGGGCTTCGGCCTGTTGGGGCATGCGCGCGAGATGGCGCTCGGCGCTGCACTCAGAGTGAGAATCGACTCTTCTCGCGTGCCCTTCCTGCCGCACGTCGAACGACTCGCGGCACAAGGCTTCATTACCGGCGCCTCGCATCGCAACTGGGCCGGCTACGCCAATGACGTGACGCTGGATACCCGCATTGATGATACCCGCCGCGCCTTGCTCTGTGACCCGCAAACCTCGGGAGGGTTATTGGTCGCCTGCTCACCAACAGCCGTATCGCAGGTGATGGATGTTTTTCACCGACTCGGTTTCATGCAAGCCGCTGTCATTGGCTCGTTTGCCCAGGGCTCGCCGGCGGTGGAGGTCGTTGCCTGAACGCGGCACGGCATCTTTCTTCACGCTGCCGCCCGGCGGCCATCCAATCGCTCGCCCCGGCCTGCAGCAGAACAGAACGGTTGTTACACTGAGCGCATCACGCCCCTGGCTATCTGCATGACAACGCACCCCCTCCCCACGCTGGAATGCCGACAACTGTCCAAATCCTATGGCGGTCGCGAGGTATTGAGCGCAATCGACCTGCAGCTACAGCCTGGAGACTATGTCGCGATCATGGGAGAATCCGGAGTCGGTAAATCCAGCCTGCTCAACCTTGTGGCCGGGCTGGATACGCCCGACGGCGGATCGCTGTGGATCGATGGCGTAGAGCTCACCAATCTGGACGACAGGCAAGCGACCCTGTTGCGCCGACAAAAACTCGGATTCATCTTTCAGGCCTTCCATTTACTGCCGCATCTGACAGTCGAGCAGAACATCGCACTGCCGCTGGTGTTGAACCAGCTACCACTCGACCGCGCCGACCAGCTGCTCAAGGCCGTCGGTCTAGCAGGACGCGGGCAGGATTTTCCGCGTCAGTTGTCTGGTGGCGAGATGCAGCGGGTCGCAATTGCACGCGCGCTGGTGCACCGTCCGCGCCTGCTACTGGCCGATGAGCCTACCGGCAATCTTGACCCGGATACAGCCGCCGACATTCTCCGCTTGCTCCGACGCGAGATCAGCAGCAGCGGTGCGTCCGCCATTATCGTCACGCACTCGCCAGCGGCGGCAGCCAGCGCTGACCGCGTGCTGCTGCTCAGCCGCCACGGCCTGCAGCAGATCGATACCCCGGTACCGCACAACGCATGAGCCGCTCTGATCGTGCGCCAGCCCTGGGTGCGCTGCATCGCTGGCTGCTGGTCAGCGAGTGGCGTGCGCACCCGGTGCGGGCCCTGGTGGCGCTAATGGCGATCGCCGTGGGAATCGCCCTGGGCTTTGGCATCCACTTGATCAATGACGCCGCCTTGAGCGAGTTTTCTGCCGCTGCGCGCAGCTTGTCCGGTCATGCAGACCTGCAGGTGCGTGGCAAAGGCGTCGGCTTTGATGAACGCCTGTATCCCGACATTGCGGCGCTGCCCGGCATCGAGGTTGCTGCACCTGTACTCGAGCTGGATCTTGCCTTACCGGGTCAGCGATCACCACTGAAAATTCTGGGCATTGATGGCTTTCGCTCGGCGGCCATCTCGCCCGACCTGCTTGGCGTGCCAGACGAAGGCAAGGCACTCGACAGCCTGATGGCCGACACCGTATTCCTCTCGCCAGCCACCCTGCAATGGCTCGGGCTCAAAACCGGCGACACACTTGCCGTCATCGCGGGTGCCTCGGTGGTGCCGTTGCGCGTTGCGGGCACGCTGACCCGCGCTCGACCAGGACAACGCCTGGCCGTGATGGACATCGGCAGCGCTCAGTGGCAATTTCACCGCCTAGGGCAACTATCGCGGATCGATCTGCGACTACAACCGGGCGCTCGAAGCGCTTCGGTCAAGGCAGCCATTGAGCGGCTTGACCCATCGCTGGTCGTGGTGGAGCAGGAAGATCAGGACCGACGCACGGCCAGTATGTCGCGCGCCTACCGGGTCAACCTGAATGTACTGGCGCTGGTGGCGCTGTTTACCGGTGCGTTTCTCGTCTTCTCCACGCAAGCCTTGTCCGTGCTGCGCCGCCGTCCGCAGTTTGCGCTCCTGCGCACGATAGGCATGTCGCGCAATGAACTCTTGCTGCAGGTATTGGCCGAAGGAGCCCTGCTTGGCACGCTCGGCGCGCTACTAGGACTGTTCATCGGCTATGGGCTGGCCGCACTCGCCGTCTCGTTGTTTGGTGGCGATCTGGGCGGAGGATATTTTCCGGGCGTGCAGCCTTCGCTCAACATCGATCCCTTGGCCTCGCTGCTCTTCTTTGTCTCAGGCGTCGGCGTGGCCGTGCTGGGCAGCCTCTCCCCGGCGCTGGAAGCGGCACGGGCCAGACCCGCGGCCGCGCTGAAGGCGGGCAGCGAAGACCTGGCGCTGGCGCCCCTCTCGCTACCCTGGCCTGCCATGGTCATGATCATTAGCGGCGTGCTGTTGACGCAGCTGCCGCCAGTGGGCGGATTGCCCGTGTTCGGCTATCTGGCGATCGCGCTGCTCCTGATCGGCAGTATCGCGCTGATGCCGAGACTAGCATCGATCGCCTTCGCACGACTCGCTCAACGACACACGAGTCCGATAGCCTCGCTGGCCTTGTCGCGGCTGGCGAACGCCCCCAATCAGGCTGGGATTGCCCTGGGGGGCGTGCTTGCCAGTTTTGCCCTGATGGTCGCCATGGCGATCATGGTCACGAGCTTCCGCGCATCGGTCGACGACTGGCTGCGTCATCTGCTCTCTGCCGATGTGTACGTGCGGGTTGTCAACGGTGGTGAGGCGGGACGCCTTGGCCCCACTGAGCAGCAGGCCATCGCCCAGCTACCCGCCGTTCAGCGTATGGAGCTCACGCGTCACCAGCCCGTGATACTCGACCCTGCGCGTCCTGCGGTTGCACTGATCGCGCGCAGCATCGATGTGAGCGCGCCGGAACGCACGCTGCCGATGGTGAGTGCCGGGGTGAACGACGCGGTGAACGACGGAGCAGGCAAGGCGAACAGCAAGGGCAACACCGAGCGAGCATCCGAGCGACCCGTCTGGGTGTCCGAGGCCATGACCGATCTGTATGGCTGGCAGCCAGGACAGCAGGTAGAGCTTCCCATCAATGGCCAGCCCGTACGTTTCACCGTGGCAGGCATTTGGCGCGATTACGCCCGGCAGTCCGGCGCGGTGATGATGCGCATCGAGGACTATCGTCAGCTCAGTGGCGACAAGAGCGCAAATGATGTCGCGCTCTGGATAAAAAGCGGTGTACCCATCTCTTCGCTCAAGCAGCAGCTTACTGGTTTGCCCTTCGCCGCCTCGCTGGAGCTAGCCGAACCGGCAGAGATCCACGCGATCAGCCTGACCATCTTCGATCGAAGTTTCGTCATCACGTATCTGCTGGAGGGTGTCGCAATGGTGATCGGATTATTCGGCGTAGCGTCAACCTTCTCTGCCCAGACCCTGTCGCGCGCCAAAGAGTTTGGCATGCTGCGGCACCTCGGCATCACGCGCGGCCAGATACTGACGCTGCTGGCAGGCGAAGGCGCACTGCTGGCGGCACTGGCGATCGTGGCTGGCTTCGTGCTTGGTGTCGGCATTAGCCTAATCCTGGTGTTCATCGTCAATCCGCAATCCTTCCACTGGACCATGGAATTCCATCTGCCACGCACGCTGCTAGTCACGGTAGCGGGAGCACTGCTGGTGTCAGCATCGCTGACCGCACTGGCCTCGGGCCGCTTCGCGGTATCCGGCAGCGCACTGCGCGCCGTGCGGGAGGATTGGTAATGTTGGCCCTCTTTCATCCCGTGTTGCGGTTCATGAGAGGCTGGCGGTACGCCAGGGTCAGCCTCACACAAGAACACGTTACTCCTGCCGCCAAGCGACCTTCCGCTTTGCTCTTGCTGCGCATGCTGATGCCCATGTTGATGCCCATGTTGATACCGATGCTAATGAGCTTGGCCCTGCTGCCTGTAGCACGCGCCAACCCGCCCGCATTTGCCGAGGTTCGGCCATCAACCCCACGGACTTTCCCGCGTGATTTCGGGTCACACCCCGAATTTCGCACCGAGTGGTGGTATGTCACCGGATGGCTGAACACGCCCGAGAACAAGCCCCTCGGATTTCAGGTGACTTTCTTTCGGTCGGCCACAGATCATGATGCCGGCAACCCGAGCCGTTTCGCACCGCGGCAACTGATCGTCGCCCATGCAGCATTGTCCGATCCTGATATAGGCAAGCTCGTGCATGATCAAAAAATCGCACGCGCCGGTTTTGGTCTCGCGCAAGCGAGTGAAATCACGACCGATGTCAGGCTTTACCAATGGATGATGCAAAGACAAACTGACGGGCGCTATGTGGTCAAACTTCCTGCAAGAAGCTTCACGCTGTCACTCACGCTAACACCCACGCAGCCGCTGATGCTGCAAGGAGAGGCTGGCTATTCCCGCAAGGGAGCGCAAGCCTCGCAGGCCAGCTACTACTACAGCGAGCCGCACCTGAAGGTCACGGGAACCGTCGCGCGCAATGGCGCGTCGATGACGGTGAATGGTACTGCCTGGCTGGATCATGAATGGTCCACTGCCGTCCTCGACCCGCGTGCCGTTGGCTGGGACTGGGTGGGCGCCAACCTCGATGATGGCAGTGCGCTGATGGCCTTTCGCATGCGCAGCGTGGAAGGCACCGCGTTGCGACAGCACGCGGCCTTGCGCAGCCGCGATGGCAAGGTACACCAGTACCGCGATGCTGATATTCGTTTTACGCCGCTGCGTCGCTGGCGCTCACCGCGTACGGGCGCGAGTTATCCGGTGGGCATGCAGATCGATACCGGTGATGGCAAGGACAAGTTACAGTGGACATTACATCCCCTGCACGATGATCAGGAACTCGATTCGCGTCAGTCGACCGGCGCAGTGTACTGGGAGGGCGCGGTACGGGTGCTGCGCAATGGCCAGCCGGCAGGGCGTGGCTACTTTGAAATGACTGGCTACCTGAAAGCCCTGAAATTATGAAAAATCTCCTGGCCGATCGCCCCAAACCGCGAAGCGGCCTGAAAACACTCGCCGGCCTGCTGCCTTTTCTCGCGCCCTACCGCCGGCGCGTGATGGTGGCCGCCATCGCATTGATTATTGCCGCTGGTGCGACACTCGCCATGCCCTATGGCTTTCGTCAGCTGATCGATCTCGGCTTCTCGTCCGCAGGTGCGGCGCAAACAAGCAGCGTCAACCTGACTTTTCTCTCACTCTTTGGCATCGCTTGCGTGCTGGCCGTCGCGACGGCTGCACGCTTCTACACCGTCTCCTGGCTGGGAGAGCGAGTGACCTCGGATATACGCAATAAGGTCTATGCCCACGTGCTCAGGCAGAGCCCGGAATTCTACGAAGTCACGCAGACCGGTGAAGTGCTGTCGCGGCTGACCACGGACACGACACTCATTCAAACCGTGATTGGCACCAGCATCTCGATGGCGCTGCGCAATCTGCTGTTGCTGCTCGGCGGTTTGCTGATGATGTTCTTCACCAGCGTGACACTGTCGGCCATCATCATTGTGATGCTGCTATCGGTAATCATTCCCATCGTGCTGATCGGTCGCCGTGTGCGCAAGCTCTCGCGCGCCTCCCAGGATCGTATCGCTGATGCCTCTGGCCTGGCTGGCGAGCGCCTGAACGCGATCAATGTCGTGCAAGCCTTCGCCCACGAATCACGGGAAGCGATGCAATTCGCCACTGCTGTCGATCGCGCATTTGCTACCGCCATCGAGCGCGTGCGCGCACGCGCACTGCTGACCGTAACAGCGATACTGCTGGTGTTCGGCGCCATCGTGTTCGTGCTGTGGCTGGGTGCGCATGCCGTCATCGCAGGACGCATGAGCGCTGGTGAACTGGGACAGTTCATCCTTTATGCGGCCATTGTCGCAGGCGCGATTGGTGCCTTGTCCGAAACACTGGGCGATGCGCAACGCGCAGCCGGCGCGAGCGAGCGTTTGCTCGAACTGCTGTCAGAGCGCTCACCCATCGTCTCACCAGCGCAGCCGATGCCCCTGCCTCGGGGGACATCGACTGGCGCTCGCCTACAAATTGAGGGTGTTCATTTTCGTTACCCGTCTCGTCCTGATCAGCCAGCCCTGGCCGATTTTTCGCTGGCGGTGCAGCCGGGAGAAACGATCGCGATCGTTGGTCCGTCCGGCGCTGGCAAGACCACGCTATTTCAGTTGCTGCTGCGCTTCTATGATCCTCGGTCTGGCCATATTCGCCTAAATGGTATCGAACTCCGTGAGCTCGACTTACACGCCTTGCGCGAAACAATAGGCATCGTCCCGCAAGAGACGGTCGTTTTCTCGGCGAATGCGATGGAGAATATCCGCTATGGCCGACCAGACGCGACAGATGAGGACGTCATTGCAGCCGCCAGACAGGCTGCCGCCCATGAATTCATCGAGAACCTGCCCGAGGCTTACCTGACATTTCTCGGTGAGCGCGGCGTAAGATTATCGGGTGGTCAGCGGCAGCGAATCGCGATTGCGCGTGCATTGCTGAAAAATCCACCGCTGCTATTGCTGGATGAGGCAACCAGTGCGCTCGACGCAGAGTCCGAGCGACTAGTGCAACACGCGCTGGAAGCGGCCATGATAGGAAGGACGACACTGGTGATCGCGCACCGGCTGGCAACGGTACAGCGTGCAACGCGCATCGTGGTAATGGATCAGGGACGCATCGTCGAAACCGGCTCCCATGCCGAACTGGTGGCGGCAGGCGGGCTGTACGCGCAACTGGCAGCGCTGCAGTTCCATCACACGGTGAACACAGGGCACTCGCCAGAATAACCGCCCTGCGCCGCCGCTGGCAGTTCATGTGCGCCAGTGGCAGCTCGCCTGACCTTTGGCCGAGGCATTGATTGAGTGGTACCCGTCTTGGGTGAGTAAAAAGTCAGCCTAAAAAATCAGCCCCTAAAAAGTCAGCTCCGGGGCTCGCGTGTTGCCAACCCCGGTCTGTCGAACGGCCACGCTACAATGGTGTTTTTACGAGAGTTAAATCAGAGCCATTCATGCGTCAATACCTGGATTTCATGCGTCATGTTTACGAACATGGCACCGTCAAGACCGATCGCACCGGCACAGGCACCCGCTCGGTTTTCGGTTATCAGATGCGTTTCGACCTTCAGGAAGGTTTCCCGCTGGTGACCACCAAGAAGCTACATCTGAAATCCATCATTCATGAATTGATCTGGTTTCTCGCAGGCTCCACCAACATCAGCTACCTGAAACAAAACGGCGTGTCGATCTGGGATGAGTGGGCCGATGCCCATGGCGACCTCGGCCCGATCTATGGATTTCAGTGGCGCTCATGGCCTAAACCCGATGGCGGGCACATCGATCAGATCAGCCAGCTGATAGAACAAATTCGCAGCAATCCGGATTCGCGTCGCCTGATTGTCTCTGCCTGGAATGTCTCCGATATTCCGCGCATGAAGCTGCCGCCCTGCCATGCGTTCTTCCAGTTTTATGTTGCCGACGGCAAGTTATCTTGTCAGCTGTACCAACGCAGCGCGGATATCTTTCTGGGCGTGCCTTTTAATATCGCCTCGTATGCATTGCTCACTCACATGGTGGCCGAGCAAACCGGCCTGCAAGCAGGCGATTTTGTCTGGACCGGTGGTGACTGCCATATCTACTCGAATCATTTTGAACAAGTGCGAGAACAACTCTCGCGCCAACCCTTCCCACTGCCCAGACTGGTGCTCAAGCGCACACCCGCCTCGATCTTCGAGTACCGCTATGAAGATATCGAGATCGTCGGTTATGAAAGTCACCCAGCGATCAAGGCTCCGGTGGCAGTGTAGGCGGGTATCGGGCTTGTTTCATGCCAGCGATACCCGCGCACGATCAGTCACATCACGAAATCACCGGCATCGAGTTTCTGCACCCCGTTGATCAACAGCTCCAGCGAGACCAGCCCATAACTCCCGTTCATCGCCTGCACGATCGTATTACCGTTTTCTACCCAGAACACCACTTTGCCCCCAGCCGTCGCCGCTTGAGCGCGACTCGCCACCTCGCCACCCCAGACAAAGGCCTGGTTGCCTGCCAATTCTGCATTCGCATCAATATCCGACAGATCAATGCGGTCTACCCCCGCAACAAAGTCCAACAGCCGGTCACGACTGCCCGTCGCACTCTCGGCAAATGACTGATACACGAACCAATCCCGACCGCTGCCACCTCGGAGCTGGTCGGCACCCGCGCCCCCGGCCAGTTGATCGCCTCCCGTACCGCCGTCCAGCAGGTCGTCACCCAGCCCTCCACTGAGGCGATCATCATTGTCACCCCCCGAGAGGGCGTCATTACCCGACTGCCCCGACATCACATCCACACCATCCCCCCCGTCCAGCGTGCCCGACCCCACCGCCTTGGTCTGGCCCTCGCTGCCCGGCAGACCCTGCCCGGGGTTTAAGTCGTCGCGCGGATCGTCCGGATTCGCAATGAACCGGCCCGTGTTGTTGATATCGCCTATCGTTCGTGCCCAGCTCGAGTAATGAGCCCAGTCACGCTCGGAGTTGGTATCCGCGAACGACACCCGTCCAAACACCGTATCCTCAGACTCGGCGTCGGCGCCGTCATACTGCACGCCCGAGGACGTGCCCGCAGCCGTGCCTGCCCACGGCACCCCGGGTATACCGTCCTCATTCTGCACAGCCTCGCCCAAACCAACGATGCCGGTCAGCTCACTCACGTCTGCCCCATTGGCCGCGAAAAAGTCGATCGACGTTCCATCGTCCGTCAGGTTGACCGCAATCTCCACGCGGGCATCGTCACCCAGGGGCCACTCCGCGCCCGCATACGAACCCGAGCCCCCACGGAGGAATTGCTTGTCCGGGCCGTACAAAGCCCAGGTGCCTAGACCCAGTGGTCCAGGTTCATACAGCATGAGGACACCACCCGCCGGGAGGGAGAATTTATTCAACGCTTGACCGCTCGCATCTTGTGTAAGCCCGGTCAGCTTGCCCAGATCAATCTGGGCAACACCCGAACCCGCTGGCCCTGTCATCTCAATGACCACCGCGGATAACTGCGCTGCGGAAATCGCCTCCTCGGATGTATTCAACAGCTCGATCGAGCCTCTGCCCACCTCAATTCGGTTGGGCGCGCTACCATTGTCAGCGTAGGCGTACCGCATTGCGGTCGGATTGTTCAGCGAGATTTCATTGATCAGCAAGTCGTTCTCCAGCGATGCTGAGCCCCCGACTTCAATATCAACCGAGATCGGCGCAGTCTCAGCGATGCCATCCGAGAGCGTGTACCAGAAGCTGACTGGTCCCTGAAAATTATCCGGCGTGTCCAGTGTGAAGCTGCCATCGGCACGTACCACCAGGCTGATATCCCCGGGCAAGGACAACTGCGCTTCATCGTCTACCGCGACAGAGACGTCAAGACGGGAGAACACATGGGCCACTGTCAGGACATCACCATCCTGATCAGTATCGGCCCGTTCCGTAGCGACATCCCGGTGGAAAATCAGACCCTCGCTCTCACTGATCTCGAATACGGAACCCACCGTATTTTCGTAAAAATAATAGTCGGCACTCGCCTCGGGCATCGTGTTACTGCCTACAACGTGCACCTGGACTTCGGCCGCATCGCTCAAGGCAAAGCCATTGGACGCCACATAAGTGAACGTCAGATCTAATGCTTCACCATGCTTTAAATAGCGCAGTACCGACGGTATCAGGTAGAGATCGCCAGTCTCGGACAGTTCAAGACACTCTGGCGTAGACAAGTC
The DNA here is from genome assembly GCA_900299005.1 of Oxalobacteraceae bacterium. Taxonomy (GTDB): domain Bacteria; phylum Pseudomonadota; class Gammaproteobacteria; order Burkholderiales; family Burkholderiaceae_D; genus Pernthalerella. Next base: position 34,498 of record OMID01000043.1, on the reverse strand, counting down.
TACCGAAGAGACCACCAGCCGGGAAATATCAGCGTCCTGGTCATTCGAAAAAACATTGAGCAAGCGGACCTTGTCAACCGATCCAAGATCATCCACGGCTACGCTAATGGCATCATCAAATGCGGTCGGCTTGTCTCGCGGACCCAATACGCGGATGGTCAAATTCTGAAACGCAGATCCTCCATGAGAGTCGATCACGTGATACGTGAAGATATCATTGGTGACGACGTTTGCAACAATGGATTGGGCAGCTTCTAAATTCGCCTCATAAATGTAGCCCCCATGTGAGTTGAGGGTCAGGGTTCCATAGGCACCCCTAATTTCAGTAAAACCATCGACCGATACAACCTGCCACACGAACTCATTTTGAATATCGGCGATCCGCAGCTCGTCTGCCAGGTCAACATCGTGGTCATTGCTCAGTAGCCCCAGGTCCACGCCCACAGTGCCTGAATACACCGCCTGTCCGCTGTACACCTGATTGCTGTCAGCTTCTGCAACCGGGGCGTCGTTTTCTCCTTGAATAATTATCTTTAAAGCCGGAAGTTCATTAATGTTGACGTTATATTGATTTGTGGTTCGCACAAGATAGCGCAGTGTTACCGAATCATTCTCACCAAGAAAATTAAAATACGCGGTGGGTTGCTCGTCGCTATCCAGTTGGGCTAGCGTGTCGATTCCAAAATTAAAGACATGCTCCGACACCCCCTGATTGACGGTAGGCGAGCTGGCCCACAGAAATGGCAAAATCTTCAGTTGTTCCAGCGACGCCAGCACCGTGAGCGTCTTTGCATCGGTCGAAGAGTCGGTATCAAAACCCTGGTAGCGCAACACCAAATCTGGCGCTTCTTCGCTCGTGGTTTTAGCCACAAAGCTGCCCAATGGAGTTCTTATGAGGTAGTCATTGTCGTCCCGTGGACTACTCCCCTCTTCCAAAGGATAATTTTCGCTCAGATAAAAAACCCGTAGCGATGGTGGGCTGATCGTCAGGGCATTCTCAATAGGTTGCAGATTGATCGTCAAGCTACCGGTAGCTTCCTCACCTGCATCATTCCTGATCAAATAATGAAATTCATCGCTTAACGTTTGGGTCTCAAAATAATTCTCGGTATGACGAGAATACATGAATCGACCATCTCGAAACATCGACAGAGTTCCATAAGATCCTTCCACAGTTACGAAGTCCTGGTCTGTATCGAAAACCATGACACCCGAAACATACTGGAGACCGACGAGGGTAATGTTTCCCTGCCCGTCAGGATCTGTGTCATTCAGGAGAACGCTGCTGAAATCCTCGCGGCTGATGATGCCAGACCCGTCCGTGGCAGCATCTGCCACCGCATTCAGTGGATGCTCCGTGCCTCGAATTATTATCTCCGATGTCGGGCTGGAATACCGTAGGCCTGCGTCGTTGATGTCATAGTCAATTTTTATCTTTATCTCATCGCCTGGCCTTAGAAATTCCAGATCAGGCTTGTAAATTTTCACATTCGGAACATAATCAGTATTTTGATTCGGAGACAAGTCACTAAAATCCATGACGATTGCAGTCTTCAATTCATTGATTTTATTTTCGAACTGCTGCGGAATATCTGGATTGTTATACTCGATAGAAAAATGTGAATCCGAGACAAGCGCAATCGGCTTCACCAGGCCAAAATCAAATCTGGCAATTGGCAGGGAAAACACCACATCACCATTGTCGATGCGTTCGCGCCATGCATCCTCCGTGAATTCATAGCGTATTGCCGGGTCAAAGCTGATGTTGGGTCCCACGCCGCTAATGGTCATGGTCGCGGTCGCGGTCGCGGTATCGTTAAAGAGATTGGTCACCACATAATGCAGTTCATCAACGGCCGTTTTACCAGATGCCAACTGCATACTTTTCATACCATTAGCAGTGTAGGTAAACGTGCCGTCAGAATTGACTACCCATGTCCCATAGTCAGTGCTGATCGGGACACCGGGGGCAACGGTGGGTGACCCTGCTGCTTCGGCGCGCAGTGAAGTGATTCTAAAGTCTGGACTAAAGATCCCCGGCAGATTAGCGGCGTAGACCCTATCATTGGCCATCAATCCTGTACTGATCGCACCTGCCCTGTATTCCTGGCTGGCCGTGACCAAATAAAAATCATCAGCCGCTACGGGACCGTTGAGACTCATGAAATCTCCTTATGGGGTGTTGTGAGAGATTTCGCCAGCTTGCTAGAGAGGGTGCCCGGAAACAATAGTGCAAATGCACTAGGAAGCAGCTCGGTTAATCTGGTTGACTGACGCGCCGGCGTCGCTGTGCAACGCGCCCGCCAGCCTGTCACCGACTTGTCGCCATTTTTCAGCAGCGAGAGCTTGCTGTATTGAGTACATCAGCATCTCGCCAAAAGCCTGGCTTGTCAGGCTCCCTTCTGCATTGCCGATGCGCTGCCATCAACGCAGAGCTCCCGCGTCGCACAGCGAGGCTGACTCGCCATAAAATGGGGTTTTCTTCAGCGTCTCCCGAAAGAGAAGGTTCGTAGAGGCTCTGGCAAAATGAGCGCTGCGAAGCAGCGCGATCGCAGGCAAGGCACCCCCAACACGGCCAGCAGCATTGTGATAAGCCTCTTAATCTTGTGTCATCCTAAGCCCCATGACTGCCACACTCACCCTCATCGTTGCCACCGAGCGTCATCGGGGTATTGGTATCCACAACACCTTGCCCTGGCGACTGCCGGAGGATCTTGCCTTCTTCAAGCGGACCACGACGGGCCACCCCATCATCATGGGCCGCAAGACATTTGATTCCATTGGCCGCCCCTTGCCCCACCGTCGCAATATCGTGGTGACCCGTAATGCGGCGTGGTCGCAACCGGGCGTCGACACTGCCGGCTCGCTGCAAGCGGCGGCAGATCTGGTTCGTGATGGTGAAGCTTTTGTCATCGGCGGCGCGCAACTCTATGCCGAGGCGTTGCCGATGGCCTCCACCTTAATCGTGACCGAAATTGAACAAGATTTCGAGTGCGATGCCTTCTTTCCTGCGATTGATCCCGCGGTGTGGGTCCAGACCTCGCGTGATGCGCATTACTCGGAAAGTGCCGGCCTTCATTACGCTTTTGTCATCTATCAGCGCCGCTGACAGGAATCGCTGACGGGGAGCGCGGGAGGACGTGGGGGTCATAGCGATAGCCACACTGACCAACGCGCACCGGCCTTGGTCGGGTCGTGATGCCTGCCTACCCACCTTTGCATCAGCGCGTGCGGTCGTCTCCCCAAGCCAGCGCTTATCTGCGACAATCCCGCTTTCATTTTTTCGGGCGACCGACCCTACCGGTCGCCGGCCGCAGGAGAGTCCATGAAATTCCGCTTCCCTATCGTCATCATTGACGAAGACTTCCGCTCTGAAAACACTTCAGGTCTGGGTATCCGTGCGCTGGCCGATGCACTCGTCAAAGAGGGAATGGAAGTCGTGGGCGTGACCAGCTATGGCGACCTGTCTCAGTTCGCCCAGCAGCAGTCCCGCGCATCCGCGTTTATTCTGTCCATTGACGACGAGGAATTTGGTGGCGGCACCCCCAAGGAAACCGAGGATGCCCTGAAATCACTGCGCGCCTTCGTGGAAGAAATTCGCTACAAAAATGCCGATATTCCTCTGTACTTGTACGGCGAAACCCGAACCTCGCGCCATATTCCCAACGATATCCTGCGCGAGCTGCACGGTTTTATTCACATGTTCGAGGACACGCCGGAATTCGTTGCCCGCCACATCATCCGCGAAGCGCGCTCTTATCTTGATGGCCTGGCGCCGCCCTTCTTCCGCGCGATGGTGCATTACGCACAAGATGGTTCGTACTCATGGCACTGCCCGGGCCACTCCGGCGGCGTGGCTTTCCTCAAATCGCCAATTGGCCAGATGTTCCACCAATTTTTTGGCGAGAACATGCTGCGCGCCGATGTCTGCAATGCCGTCGAGGAGCTGGGGCAGCTGCTAGACCACACCGGCCCTGTCGCTGCTTCCGAGCGTAATGCGGCGCGGATCTTCAATGCTGACCATTGCTACTTCGTGACCAACGGCACCTCGACGTCGAACAAGATGGTCTGGCACTCGACCGTCGCGCCCGGCGACATTGTCGTCGTCGACCGCAACTGCCACAAGTCGGTACTGCACTCCATCATCATGACCGGAGCGATCCCGGTATTTCTCATGCCGACCCGTAACCACCTTGGCATCATCGGCCCCATACCCGTCGAGGAATTCAAGATGGAAAACATCATGAAAAAGGTCGAGGCCAATCCATTAGCCCGCGAAGCCAAAAACAAAAAACCCCGCATCCTGACGATTACGCAATCCACCTATGACGGCGTGATCTACAACGTCGAGACCATCAAGGAAATGCTCGATGGCGAAATTGACACCCTGCATTTTGACGAGGCGTGGCTGCCGCACGCCAGTTTTCACGAGTTTTACAAAGATATGCACGCGATAGGCAAGGACAGACCACGCGCTCATCGCTCGATGATTTTTTCGACCCAATCCACGCACAAGCTGCTGGCCGGCCTGTCTCAGGCTTCACAGATCCTAGTGCAGGAATCCGAGACTGTACAGCTCGATCGCGACAGCTTCAATGAAGCCTATCTGATGCACATCTCGACCTCGCCGCAATACGCGATCATTGCCTCCTGTGACATCGCAGCGGCGATGATGGAACCCCCCGGTGGCACCGCGCTGGTGGAAGAGAGCATTCTTGAAGCACTGGATTTTCGCCGCGCAATGAAGAAAATCGATCAGGAATGGGGCAAGGACTGGTGGTTCCAGGTGTGGGGTCCGGAGGAGTTCGCCGCAGAAGGCATAGGCTCTCGCGATGACTGGATGATCAATGGCAAAGACCAATGGCATGGCTTCGGCAAGATCGCCTCGGGTTTCAACATGCTGGACCCGATCAAGGCCACCATCGTCACGCCCGGCCTGGCCATGGACGGTCAATTCGGCGAGACAGGTATTCCGGCCTCCATCGTCACCAAATATCTGGCCGAGCACGGCGTCATCGTCGAAAAGGCCGGGCTGTATTCATTCTTTATCATGTTCACCATCGGCATTACCAAGGGCCGCTGGAATACTCTACTGACCGCCCTTCAGCAGTTCAAGGACGATTACGATAAAAATCAGCCGATATGGCGCATTCTCCCTGAATTCGCCGCTGCCAACCCCCGCTACGAGCGCATTGGTCTGCGCGATCTGTGTCAACAGATACACGATATGTACAAATCGTATGACGTGGCCCGCCTGACCACCGAAATGTATCTGTCGGACATGCAGCCAGCGATGAAGCCCTCGGATGCCTTCGCCAAGATGGCGCACCGCGAGATTGAGCGCGTGCCTATCGACCGACTGGAAGGCCGCGTCACCGCCATCCTACTCACCCCCTACCCGCCCGGCATTCCGCTACTGATTCCGGGTGAGCGATTCAACAAGACCATTGTGGATTATCTGAAGTTCGCCCGTGATTTCAATGAGAAATTCCCAGGCTTCGAGACGGATGTGCACGGGCTGGTAAAGATGGAGGTAAACGGCATGCAAGGCTATTACGTGGATTGCGTGCAGCAGTAGCGCAAATCCACGGCAAACGCTTGACTGAGCAACACAGAGACGTTTAAAAAAATGGGGCGCTGCGCTCCCCATCTTTGCATGCCTCCTTGGCCTCTGGCTCTGATCAGGTTTTAGGCAAGGTCACGCCGCGCTGTCCCTGATATTTGCCACCCCGGTCCTTGTACGAAGTTTCGCATACCTCATCACTCTCGAAAAAAAGCACCTGGGCACAGCCCTCACCCGCATAAATCTTCGCGGGCAGCGGCGTGGTGTTGGAAAACTCCAGCGTCACGTAACCCTCCCACTCCGGCTCAAAGGGCGTGACATTCACGATAATCCCGCAGCGCGCATAGGTTGACTTGCCAAGGCAAATTGTCAGCACGTTTCGGGGAATGCGAAAATATTCGATCGTGCGTGCAAGTGCGAAGGAATTCGGTGGAATAATGCAGACATCACTCTTCAGATCAACGAAGGAATTTTCATCGAAATTCTTTGGATCGACGATGGTGCTGTTAATGTTGGTGAAGATCTTGAACTCATCCGCGCAGCGGATATCATAGCCATAGGAAGACGTGCCATAAGACACGATCCGCTGGCCATTGGCCTGCCTGACCTGGCCAGCCTCGAAAGGCTCGATCATGCCGTGCTGCTCGGCCATGCGGCGGATCCACTTGTCGGATTTGATACTCATCGCGGCATCACTGAAAAAGTAAATTTGCCGCGATTCTACGCGATTCTCCGCGACTGTTCTGCCAGAGCCTAGACGAAGCTCACTGGTCTGTGGTTAGCGAATGCCGGTGCGCTGTCCGCAAGGCTTTTCTGTTGCCTCAGCAGAGTCAGCTGATTGTTCATGGCTCTATCAAAAAATAGTGCCATATTTCTTTCGGTTGGATCAAATACGCCAGCTAACTGCATCGCCTTGTCATCACCCCCGGATTCCGCATGCAAACTAAGCGACTTGACCGATTGAATCAATGCTTTCCGGGCTTCGTCATCTGCCATGTTGATCTGCATTTTCGATTCGTCGTCGATGGGCATGCCAAAATCATCAACGGCCGAAGGCGCGATGAACTTCTCCACTATGGACTGTGCGGCCTTTGCTGAGGGTTGGCGCTTGAAATCCGACACTGCTATCAAGAATTCCAGGCTTTCGTGAACTCCCACTGCCTGTGACAATGCTTTAAAAAGCTCGAAGACATGAGGATTGCTGAGCCGGTAATTCCTAAATTCTTGAGCCTGAGGAATTTTTCCAGCAAATCGATCGTGTATCCGGTTGAATATTTTTTTGCCCGCTGTTTTTGTTGTTCCTCCGTACCCCCCTGATTATCGAGCACGCTTTGCCGAATCAAATCGTATCCGGAAGGCTTAAAATAGGTCCATGCCGAGCGAACATCTGATTTGATTGATCTGGTTTCTTGGCCGCTTGCCTCCCGGACGGAGGCAGAGGCAGCTTGGCGGGAAACATTCAACTTGGTGCTTCGATCATCCAATACCTGTTGTTGATGCTGACTGAGGATGACCTTGGATGACAGTACTGTTATCGCTGCATCACCAAGAGTCCTGCTGCGGATAGACGTAAAGTTCTGCTCACCGTAGGCGATTCGCCGTTTGGCGACCGATTGCGTGTTCATGGCTAAAATCCGATTCAATAGATCAAACGGTGGTGAGGTGCTTCCTCGCCCAGGCCAGTGACTGCTACCAGGCCAGTGTAGTCCCTGCGTACCAAAGAGGGTTGTCGCAACAACAAATAGTGCATCGCCGTTAAGAACCTTAACTCGTCAGGTTGATGGTAAGGCGGCTGGTTCGCTAAAAAACGGGATTTTTCAGCGTCTCCCTTACGGGGCAGGTTCTGAATCAACAGCCACTGCCCTCTTGGTTACAGACGGACGAGCAAGTCGTTCCCCTGTGCTCATGCCGAATGGCCGTCCCTAGCGCTGCATTGACTCCCACACCTTCTGCAAGCGTTTCACCGACACCGGCATGGGGGTTTTCAGCTCCTGCGCGAAAAGCGACACTCGCAATTCCTCCAGCAGCCATCGGTATTCCTGCAGCTTCGGGTCGCCTCGTGCAGCGCCCTTTTGTGCTCTTTGCCATGGTGCGGCGGCCTGCTGCCAGTCGGCCAGCAGCCGGGTATCACGCGCCGGATCAGCCCGCAGCTTGTCCAGCCGTACCTGCATCGCTTTGAGGTAGCGCGGGAAATGAACCAACTGCGCATGCTCTGTCTCGGCCACGAAACGCTGGTGCACCAGTGCCTGCAACTGGGTCTGCATGTCCGCATGCGCTGCAGCGTGCGGCTTGATCGCCTGCAGTTTTTTCGGCAGCGCATAGTATTCGCCAAGGATACTCCCCACAAGACGCGCGATCTCGTTGACCAGCAGATTCAGCCTCGCTTTGACCTCGTCCCGCCGAGCGCTGAAGTCAGCAGCAGTCGCTGGCAGCGGTGCTTGCAGGCAGGCGCGTGACATGCCGGCCTGAATAATCTGGTCGCGCAGCTCTTCCTGCGAGCCCAACGCCATGAATTGCATGCCCATCTGCCGCAGGTCGGGGATATTTTTTTCAAGGTATTTCAGCTGCTCTTTGAGCTGCAGCGCAAACAACCGGCGAAGCCCGGCGAGGTGCAGACTGGCGGCTTGATTCGGATCGTCGAAGACTTCGAGATCACAGTGTGTACCTCGGTCAACCAGCGCGGGGAAGCCAATCATGGTCTGCTTGCCCCGCTGAATTTGCAGCAACTCGGGGAGTTCGCCAAAGGACCAATCGGTGAGATTCTGCAAGGCGGCGGACGCAGCAGATACCGATGCAGCGGGCACAGTGGCGGTCGCCTCGGTCGTGACGTTGCCCTCGTCCGCGACCGGCACGGCCACCTGCTCAGCCATCTTCTGGAATTGCTCCCTGGCTTGGGCCCCAAACTCGGCTTGCAGGGCAGCGAGATTGCGGCCCATATCGAGTTGCCGCCCATGCTCATCGATCACCTTGAAGTTCATGAAGTGATGGGCCGGCAAAGTCTCGAGTTTGAAATCGGCGAGCTTAACGACCAGGCTGGTCTGTGCGCGAATATCCGCGATCAGCGCATCGAGCAGCTGTCCCATGCCGAATTTGTTCGCATCATGGATACGGTCACAAAATCGCGCCGCATACTCAGGCAAAGGCACGCAATGCCGGCGCAGCTTCTGCGGCAGGGATTTAAGCAGTAGATGGATTTTTTCTTTCAGCATGCCGGGCACCAGCCACTCGCAACGCGCGGCCGACACCTGATTCAATGCATACAGCGGTACCGTCAATGTCACGCCATCGCGCAGGGATCCTGGTTCGAAGTGATAACTGAGCGACATTTCGATACCTGCCTGCCGCAGCTGCTTTGGGAACAAGTCGGTGGTGATACCTGCGGCTTCATGCCGCATCAGATCCTCTCGGGAGAGGTACAGCAGTTTCGGCGCCTGCATGCTGGCTTGCCGGTACCAACTCTCGAATTGCACCGCATTGCAGATAGCTTTGGGAATCTGCTCGTCGTAAAAGGCAAGGATCAGTTCCTCATCCACCAGCACATCAAGACGTCGTGACTTGTGCTCGAGATTTTCTATCTCTCGGATCAGTTTCTGGTTGTGCGCAAAGAAGAGCGCGCGTGTCTCGAAATCCCCCTCGACCAATGCACTGCGAATGAAGATATCGCGCGCCTCTGCCGCATTAATCTTGCCATAATCGATGCGCCGCTGGCTGTAGACAACCAGTCCGTACAGCGTCGCCCGCTCATACGCAGACACTTGCCCGCTCTTTTTTTCCCAGCGCGGATCGCCATAGGATTTTTTCAGGAGATGACTGCCGACTTTCTCCAGCCACTCGGGCTGGATGCTGGCGATGGTGCGCGCGAACAGCCGCGAGGTATCGACCAGTTCACCCGCCACTACCCAGCGGCCGGCTTTTTTCGATAGCGATGACCCCGGCCACAGATGAAAACGTATCCCTCGTGCGCCCAGATAGTGGGGCTCATCATCAGGCTTGTAGCCAATATTGCCGAGCAACCCGGTCAACAAGGCCAAATGTAACTGCTCGTAGGTTGCCGGAGCATCGTTTACCCGCCAGCCTTGCTCACGCACCAGCGTGAAAAGCTGCGCGTGAACATCGCGCCATTCACGCAGCCTCAACTGCGACAGAAATTGCTCGCGACAGCGCTCCTGCAACTGGCGGTTGGATTTTTTGTGCGCTATCGCCTCCTCAAACCACTTCCATATTTTTAGGTAGCTCTGGAACTCAGATTTTTCATCAGCGAACTGCTTGTGCGCATGATCCGCAGCACCCTGCGCATCGACAGGACGGTCACGCGGATCTTGCACTGAAAGCGCCGAGGCGATGATCAGCACCTCGGAGAGGCACTGATGGTCGCGCCCGGCCAGGATCATGCGGCCCACACGAGGATCCAGCGGCAGCTTGGCCAGCTGCCTGCCCAATGCGGTCAGCTCGCGCGAATCATCAACAGCACCCAGCTCTTGCAGCAGCTGATAGCCATCGGCAATCGCACGGCCAAGTGGCGGCTCGATGAAAGGAAAGTCTTCGACGTCGCCCAGCCTGAGCGATTTCATCCGCAAAATGACAGCGGCCAGCGAGGAACGCAGGATTTCCGGATCGGTGAATTTCGATCGTTGCAGAAAATCCTGTTCGTCATACAAGCGAATGCAAACTCCCGCAGCCACCCGTCCGCAACGACCAGCGCGCTGATTGGCAGCCGATTGCGCGACCGGCTCAATCTGCAGCTGCTCGACCTTGTTGCGGTAGCTGTAGCGCTTGACCCGAGCCGTACCCGCATCGACCACATAACGGATGCCGGGCACGGTGAGCGAGGTCTCAGCCACATTGGTCGCCAGTACGATGCGGCGCGCATTGGTGGATTTGAAAATCTTCTCCTGTTCCTGCGCTGAGAGGCGGGCAAACAGAGGCAGTATCTCGACGTGGGGTGGGTGGTGCTTGCGCAGCGCCTCCGCAGCCTCGCGTATCTCGCGCTCCCCGGGAAGAAAGATCAGGATGTCGCCCAATCCGATCAGCGCCAGCTCATCGACGGCATCGATGATTGCCTCCATCAGGTCGCGCTGCTCTTTGCTGCGTCCTGCGGGAGCGCCGAGGTTCGCTGCTCTGGGTGGGCTGTCTGACACGGGGCGGTAGCGAATTTCGACGGGGTACAGTCTGCCCGACACTTCAATGACCGGCGCGAGTTGCTCGCCGTTCGCGAAATGCCGCGCGAAACGCTCCGCATCAATGGTGGCCGAGGTAATAATGACTTTGAGATCCGGACGCTTGGGCAGTAACTGTTTCAAGTAACCGAGCAGGAAATCAATGTTGAGGCTGCGTTCATGCGCTTCATCAATGATGATGGTGTCGTACTGTCTGAGAAGCGGATCACCCTGCGTCTCAGCGAGCAGGATGCCGTCGGTCATCAGCTTGATCCACGCACCCTCGGACAAGGTGTCATTGAAACGCACCTTGTAACCCACATGCATGCCCGGCGGCGAGCCCAGCTCCTGCGCGATGCGCTTGGCAGTGGAAGACGCCGCGATCCTGCGAGGCTGGGTGTGGCCAATCAGACCACCTTTGCCACGACCCAAAGCGAGGCAAATCTTTGGTAACTGTGTCGTCTTGCCAGAGCCGGTTTCGCCGCTGACGATGATGACCTGGTTGCGCGATAGCGCGGAGGCGATCTCCTCACGTCGACCGGACACCGGCAACTCTTCCGGAAAACTGATCTCGGGCAGCGGGTGGCGAGTCGGATTGACGGGGGTCTTCGCGGCGGCGGGGGAAGGCCGCACTTTTTTCGGGGCTTCAGGAGCGGACATGTCGGAGCGAATTATAATGCGGCTCATGGATAACCTTACTCAGTTCGTCAGCTGGTTACGCTCGGTCGCTCCCTATATCCACGCATTTCGGGGAAAAACCTTCGTGGTCGCTTTCCCTGGCGAACTGGTGATTGCGGGTGCCTTGCCGGTGCTGGCGCATGATCTCTCGCTACTGCACGCACTGGGCATCAAGGTGGTGTTGGTGTACGGCTCGCGGCCGCAGGTGGAAGAGCAGCTCGCCCTGCGCAAGATGGAATCGCGCTTTCATAAGGGACGCCGAATCACCGATGAGGTAGCGCTCGAGTGCGCAAAAGAGGCTGCCGGTGAATTACGCCTTGATATCGAAGCAGCGTTCAGTCAGGGCTTGCCGAACACGCCCATGGCCAATGCGGCGGTGCGCGTCATCTCGGGTAATTTCGTGATCGCGCGGCCAGTGGGCATCATCGATGGCGTCGATCATGAACTGACAGGCGTAGCGCGCAAAATTGCCTACGAGACTATCCACCCTATCCTCAACGCAGGCGGCCTGGTATTGCTCTCGCCGCTGGGCTTCTCGCCCACCGGCGAAGTGTTCAATCTTGCGATGGAAGACGTCGCCGTATCGACCGCCACTGCGCTCCGAGCAGACAAGCTGATCTTCATCACCGAAATTCCGATGATCCATGATGCAGCCGGCGAAGAGATCCGCGAAGTCTCTGCGCATCAGGCCAGCGCGGTACTGGACTCCGGTTGCCTGAGCGCTGATACCGCGTATTATTTTCGTGCCGCGACTCAGGCGGCACTTTCAGGTGTGCCGCGCGCGCATATCGTCCCCTTCGCCACCGATGGCTCGGTACTGCTCGAGATATTCACGCACGATGGCGTAGGCACGATGATCTCCTCTGAAAATCTGGAAAGCCTGCGCGAAGCGAGCATTGAAGATGTGGGCGGCATTCTGCGCCTGATCGAGCCACTGGAGGCCGACGGCACGCTAGTCAAGCGCGGACGTGAACTGATCGAGCGTGAGGTCGATTATTTTTCAGTCATCGAGCATGACGGCGTGATTTTTGGCTGCGCGGCGCTCTACCCCTTCCCGGCCGAAAAAATGGCCGAGATGGCCTGTCTGACGGTCAGTCCGGATTCACAGTGTCAGGCCGATGGTGAAAGACTGCTCAAGCATCTGGAAAACCGCGCCCGCGCCGCCGGATTCAAACAACTTTTCGTGCTCACGACGCGCGCAGCGCACTGGTTTCTCAAGCGCGGCTTCGTGATGGCCACTGTCGACGACCTGCCTAAAGACCGTCAGAATATGTACAACTGGCAGCGCAAATCGCTGGTGCTGATCAAGAAGCTTTGATCAAACAGTATGCTCGCCTGCTGCCTCAGCTTACGCCTCAGCCTGTTTATTTTCCGGAGAACTGAATGACTCGCATGGTCCACTGCATCAAGCTCAACAAGGAAGCCGAGGGGCTTGACTTTCCGCCGTATCCCGGCGAGCTCGGGAAGAAAATCTGGGAAAGCGTTTCCAAGGAAGCCTGGGGGGCGTGGCTGAAACACCAGACGATGCTGGTCAACGAGAACCGTCTTAATCTCGCAGATGTGCGCGCCCGCAAATATCTGGCGACGCAAATGGAACGGCACTTCTTCGGTGACGGAGCGGATCAGGCGCAGGGGTATGTGCCCCCTGCCGAGTAGGACGCCGTCTTTCAGTGATGCGCGTGCATCAGCTCAGAACATCAAGGTCTTCACGCCCCCGGCTGTCCCAAGCAAACACACATCAGCACCCTTCCTGGCGAACAGCCCCACGCTGACCACGCCGGGAATGTCATTAACCTTGACCTCAAAGGTCGAGGGATCAGTGATCTGCAAACCGCTTGCATCAATGATCTGGCAACCATTGTCGGTCAGGTAAGGGCTCCCATCCTTCATTCGTAGTGTCGGTACGGCGCCCAATGCGGCCAAGCGACGGCCAACTGCGGCAACAGCCATGGGAATCACTTCGACCGGCAAGGGGAATTTGCCCAGTACGTCAACGAGCTTGGAGGCATCGGCGATGCAAATAAACCGGTCTGCCACGGATGCCACGATTTTTTCACGCGTCAGCGCACCACCACCGCCCTTGATCATCGCACCACGTGAGTTGATCTCATCGGCCCCATCAATGTAGACGGATAGCCGCTCGACTTCGTTCAGATCAAAGACAGTAATACCGTGCGATTTCAGTCGGGTCGCCGTAGCTTCCGAAGAAGCGACCGCCCCTTTGATGCGATGACTTTGCTTACCCAGTTCATCAATGAAGAAATTTGCCGTGGATCCCGTACCTACCCCGATGATGTCACCCTCTGCCACATAGTCGAGCGCGGCGCGCGCGACTGCCTGTTTGAGTTCGTCTTGTGTCATGAATTCCTGCTGTTGACTAAAGTGATGATCTGCGCAGCGTCAAGCGCTACAACTGGCATTGTAGCGGATGCGATCTCTCACTTCGGCGGGCAGGCCTGATGTCAAGCTTTGCTCAGGATGGCAAGCCGTTTGTTACCAGGTAATGTGCGAGTGATGCCTTGTCGTGAAGGTTCAGTTTTCGATAGAGATGCGCCAGCTGATTACGCACCGTGTGATGAGAAACGCCCAGTTCACGAGCGATTTGTTTGTGACTCATTCCTGCGGCAAAGCGCCTTGCAACGACAAACTCGCGAGGCGTAAGAATTTCCATCGCCCCAACCGGGCGCACGCGACATTGCAGATGGCCGTTTTGCCGTTGCAGGCTGATTTCGATTTGCGTACCCCGAAAAACCTTACCACTCAATAGGGTTTCCATCACCTCCGGTGGAATACTGTCCGGTGCGGCGTCAGGCCACTCGCGCTCAAGTAAATCAAATAGTCGCTGGTCCGCAATTTCGATCGCGCCATTCACACCGAGCAAACCCGTGGAGAATGTCTGCGATTTATTGTCTTCAGAATCACGGCTGAGCGCGCGAGCACGATTGATCGCGAGCGCGCGCGAGAGGTGTATCCATAAGCCATGGAGACAGGCTGCATCGGTCTCTGCAAAGCGGACATCATGGCGGCGGTACAAAATGATCCAGCGCGCCGGTCGGACCCGCTTGGGATCGTCCCCATGAACCATCATGTGGCACAGCCCGAGCTCCTCGGACAAACTTCGCGGCCCTGTCACGTTGCGAGCACGGGGCTTTTTGCCATCGCGCGAGCTGCGGTAGATTTCCCGGACGCCACCCCGCGAGGGAGACAAAGGTGCCTCGCGAAAGCCTCGGGCCACAGGATCATCCGCATGGGAGCCTGGGCTACTGAGCGACTGGGGCACCGTCACTATCGGCGATTGGGCTGGGTATTCCAGCACCGAAATCGCCTGCTTCTGTTCCGCTTCACCAGTGCCAAAAATGGCGCCATCAAAGCGTATCCACATTTGCATCAGATGGATTGCCTGCGTCAAAAACTGCTCAGGCGAGGCATACTCAGCCAACGCATACATATCGCGGACGGTACTTGAAAATGCTTGCAAGATCGACTCCTCTTCGCCTCGGGCTAACAATCTTTGCTACTTTTCGCTTGCGGCTCTGCGGCCGTATTTGCTTTTTTGAAAACTTACCTTAGTTTTTCAAATTTGTAACTAAAAAGCAGCATCACACTGAACCAAAGTGTTGTTAATCGAACAGAAGCAAAGGCGTTCAATTGCTCTCAAGAAATTAAAGGGGACGAGCCGCTTTGTGAGTCCGCAATACGATGCGGGGTGCATTCGGTTCCAATCGATGAGCAATCCCCGAATTTCGCAAGGAGCTACAGTGCATAAAATATGGACAGTCCCCCGAGTGATCGCAGGTGCGTGTAAAGCAGCCGTAGCGAAGGCCTGCGGCGGTGTCGTCGCAGCACGCAATCGGGTCAACAAGCTTGCTGCCGAGAACACTAGGGATGTCGACCAAAGCCTGATGCGATTGCAAGGCCCCTAGGGAAGCGCAGCGTAGGTCGGCAGCATCAATACGGTTGTACACGTTCGACCAGGTGCCGGGGTGGCACACTGCGCGCCGACGGCTACCAAGGCTGCTCTGGAACGCGTGGTATAGCGTAAGCGCAGGTCAGGCTCACTGCACTCAACCATGCGCCTCTGCCAACGCGCAGTCGCGGTCTGTCCCACGATTCGCCGAAGGGACGAGGCCGTTGAAAATTTGTCAGAAACTCAAGATCTTCTGAGTTCCAGCAGGTAACATTACGCTTGTAGCCCAATCCGCATCGCGCCGTTGACCATGTCCGAATCATTCGCTGCCGGAAAGACCCCGACGGAAACTCCCGAGTTTTCCGCTCTTGGCTTGCATGCCCGGCAGGCGCGGGCATGGCGGCTGAATGACCTGTTCAAGAATGATGCACAGCGCTTTGAGCGGTTTTCGATCGAGGGCGCAGGGCTTTTCCTTGACTACTCCAAAAATTTCGTCGACACCCGGACCATTGAGCTGCTCGTGGCCTACGCCCGCGCGTGCGGGCTGGAAAAACGGCGGAATGCCCTGTTCAGCGGCGAGCCAGTCAATGCGACCGAGCACCGTCCGGCACTGCACACCTTGCTGCGCGCCCCGGCAGGACATCGTTTTGTGCTCAAGGGTGACGTGCTGAGCGACGAGGTGCAGCGGGTACTGCTGCAGATGGAGCGTATCTCGGAGCAGATCCGAAGCGGGCAATGGACAGGCTACAGCGGCAAGCGGATCACTGATATCGTGAACATCGGTATCGGCGGTTCTGATCTAGGACCCGCCATGGCCTGCGCGGCGCTGCGTCCCTTTGCCAGCCCCGGCCTGCGATCCCATTTTCTGTCGAATGTGGATGGCCATGCGACAGATGCCCTGCTTGCCGACCTCTCGCCAGACACCACGCTATTCATCATCGCATCCAAAAGCTTTACAACGCAAGAAACCCTGATCAATGCGCGTGCCGCACGCGAGTGGTTTACGGCCAGTGGCAAGTCTGCGGATCTTGCACGGCATTTCGTGGCCGTCTCCACCAATACGCAAGCAGTGGCCGAGTTTGGCATCGACACCGCCAATAGTCTGCCCTTCTGGGATTGGGTAGGAGGCCGCTATTCGGTCTGGTCGGCCATCGGACTCTCGGTGGCGATTGCGGTCGGTATGCCGCGTTTCCGTGCTTTCCTCGCCGGTGCACACGCGATGGATGAACACTTCAGTACCTCGCCGCTGGATCGCAACCTGCCGGTGATGCTGGGCCTGGTCGGGTGGTGGTATCGCGTATTTTTTGGCAGTGGCTCGCTGCTGATCGCTCCGTACCACGAAGACCTTCGCCTGTTTCCCTCGCATCTGCAGCAATTGGAGATGGAGAGTAATGGCAAGTCGGTCGATCTGGACGGCCTGCCGGTGACAACGCGCACCGCACCCGTTATCTGGGGCAGCACCGGGACAAACGGCCAGCATGCCTATTTTCAAATGCTGCATCAGGGGACGGATCTGGTGCCTGTAGATTTCATTGCCGCGCTGACACCCTCGCATGGTCGGCAGAGCCAACACAAAGTGCTGCTGGCGCATTGTTTTGCACAGGCAGAAGCCCTGATGCGAGGTCAGCTGCATGAAGAGCCCTCCGGACATGAGCGTGACGCTTTGCCCGCTTACAGTGCTCTACCCGGAAATCATCCGAGCAATACGCTGCTGATGCACCAGCTGACCCCCGACACACTGGGTGCCCTGATCGCTCTGTACGAACACAAGACTTTTGTTCAAGGCGTGCTATGGAATGTGAACAGTTTCGATCAATGGGGCGTCGAGTACGGCAAGCTACTGAGCTCCCACATCCTCCCCGAACTGGAAGGCAAGCAACCAAGCTATCATCACGATGGCTCAACGGCCGGGCTTATCGCACGCGCAAAGCGTGCTTACGACCCGACCAACAAGGAATCACCGAATTAATTTATTTTATTTTGATTTGATCTGATTTGATTGACTTGAATCCATCGAATTATTCAATCTGATTCACTGTATAAATCCCACACCCTCAAGTGCCCCTGATAATCTCGGCTCTGCGGCTGTACTTCTAATATCTCCCAATCTCATGAACCAGCTAGAACAACTCCGACAGTACACGACCGTGGTCGCCGATACCGGTGATTTCCAGACCATGCAGGCATTCTCCCCTCAGGATGCCACAACCAATCCTTCGCTCATACTCAAAGCAGTGCAAAAACCTCAATACCGTCACCTGCTCGACGAGGTTGTGGCTGAGCACAAAGGAGAATCCATCGGAGAAATCATCGATCATCTACTTGTCGCGTTTGGCAGACACATAATCAACATCATCCCAGGGCGTGTATCGACGGAGACCGATGCGCGACTGTCATTTGATACGGAAGGCACCATTGCCAAGGCACGCCACCTCATCGCTTTGTACGAAGCCGCTGGTGTGCCGCGTGAACGCGTACTGATCAAGATTGCTTCCACCTGGGAAGGCATACGAGCGGCTGAAGTTCTGGAAAAAGACAATATCCATTGCAACATGACGCTGCTGTTTTCCTTGCCTCAGGCGATTGCCGCCGCCGACGCCGGCGCGCAACTGATCTCGCCCTTCGTAGGACGCATCTACGACTGGTACAAAAAGTCAACCGGAAAAGAATACACGGGCGCAGAGGATCCCGGCGTGCAGTCGGTCGCCAGGATCTACACCTATTACAAGAAGTTTGCCTACCCAACCGAAATCATGGGAGCTAGCTTCAGAAATACCTCGCAGATTCTCTCGCTGGCTGGCTGTGATCTGCTGACTATCAGCCCGGACCTGCTGCAAAAACTTAGTGAGTCGGACACGCCATTTGAACGAACACTATCCCCGGCACAGGCATCGCACACCGATATTCAGAAAATTACTCTGGACGAAAATGCTTTCCGCTTTGCGATGAATGAAGATGCCATGGCCACGGAAAAGCTGGCAGAGGGGATACGCTTGTTCTGTGCAGACACCGTCAAACTGGAAAAGCTGCTTGTCGAGTAATACGCAAGCCTCTCTGATCTCTGATCTCTGGTCCTTGATCTTTGATCAGGGTCATCATGGCGACCGCCACTTACTGACCCGACACTCCCGATTGCTTCTGAGCCTTGGTATTGTATTTCTCAATCAAGTACCTTGCTGCATCAACCCGATCTTGATCTTGTTTGATCAGCGATTTAATGTCTCCGAACTGATCAATCACTGAGGTTGCAACAGCCACGCAATTCAGGCTCAGGTATTTTGAATTATCTATGATCTTATAGTCACGCTGCAGTTTTTTCGCCCCCGAAAATTTTTCGACGTACTCATTGAAATCACGGTTCGCTCGTTCGTATGCCTGATGATCTAATTCGTCAAGTTTTGGGACGCTGACCATCTGACCGAGTACCGGCGTCTTGCGTGTTCTCGGCATTAATTCTGCCATTCTTTTCTCCAGCTCTTTACCCAGAGGATCTTTTACCTTCTTGAGACTCTGTAAAGCGTTTTCTTGTTCAGTGCTCAGACTCGTCAGATGGATATTTTTTTGTAATCCTCGATATCCCTATCGTTCAACGCACGAAGCAGTTGCCCAGTCAATTCGAAATCCTCCAGTAGATACAGCGCCTCGGTGCTTGCCTGTTGATCGATCGAAGCAAGCGCCAAATTTACTTTGCCGGGCGATAAAAGGCGGCGCAAACCCACCCAAGCCCGATCAGCCTGATCGGGCGACTGGTGAGGCATCAGAATCCGCGAGATAGGCTCTGGCATGGCTTGAGTTTGGTCGGGAAAAGCATTGAAGAAACTACGAAGTCCCTCCAGCCATCTCGGTGCGGGTGATGCTGGCGGCGCTGGCGGCGCTGACAGATTGACCGATACCGATACCAGAGGTTGCTGGGCCTGAAGCTCAGACACCCCCTCAGGATGGGTCGCCTCTACCTTATTTAATAAAAACCGAATCGCTTCATTCTCCGCATCCTGAGCTTTTGAATGCCCTGATTGCTCAAGTCTTTGACGAGCATAAGCGATGCAATCCTCACGCAAATATCTGCTCCCCTGGACGAATTTGTATTCCCGCTCATTCTTGGCTTGCTGGTATGCCATCACATAATCCTCAAAATCTGCCTGCCCAGGCGCCAGCGCCTCGCGTCGCGCTTGCTCTTGTACTTTGGCGCGTTTCTCATCAGCCCAGCGTAGTTTTTCGGCTTCCCTGGTTTTAGTCCCCCAGTCCGCGACAATGAGCGCTGCTGCCGCTCTGCGTCTTATCTCAATTTCCCGAGGATATCTGGCTCCTGGCAGACGAGGATGGTTCTCCTGATAAGCGACGGCAAATGCTACACAAGAGGCCTCCAGCGCTGCATCATCAGGAGCAATCTCTGAACTTGACTGACGTGTTTCATATCGCTTGGCGAAATCATTAAACACCTGTTCGCTCGCCGAGATTGTTACAGGCGGTTGAGGCTCCTGATCGACTGTTGCGTTCGCTGGTTTGTCGGGCTGAGCCGAGATGGATGCGGCAGAGTCTTCGGTGAGGAAAGCATTCTTCAGAAGATAAGTTTTCAGAGCAGCTTGCTCATCTGGGCTGAGCTCTGTCTTTTGCCCTGAGCGAATTAGATCATAGGTATCTTTTGCCCACCGCTGAAAATCGACTTGCCCCGTGAAACTGAACTCTTTATCAGATTTCCATTGTGACGCCAGGTGCTGCAATTGCGACCGATGCGCTGACTGAGGGGTTGCTGCCTCAGGAAGTCTGTCAGAGCGACCAATCTCGATATCATCATTCTGAGCAGGACGCTCTTGGATTTTTTCCAGAAACTGGGAGGCATCACTGCTCACCTCTAGGGGGGATGGAGAGATATCTTCCGCATTGTCATTATCGCCTTCGTGATCGATAGGACCGTCAAAGTCGATGATGTAACCACTCTCAGGATCATAGAGGTCCCGTGGTGTCCGCACGTGCGTGGACGCAGTCGAACGAAAATTGTCCGACAATGACGCAGTTACATGATTGAATGCACCTCTGATGCGACCGGGCAAACTGATAGCTGCCTCTCGCAAGCGGGATAGCCCCCGGGAAATCGCCTGCCCCATCGCCGAAAATACGTCTCGTACCCCGCGAAAAAAAACGATCACCCCTGAGTCATTACCTTGATCAGGGACCGTCCCGCCGCCTAGCTCTGAGGCATGGGGAGGTGTAGAAGGGAGGCCATTAATATTGTTTCCACTCATAAAAAACCCTCACGACAGCGAGCGCAGGTCGCTGGTGAGGGTTTCGTGTCGAAATCAAATACTTTGTTCTTTAGAGTAGATGCCGCAGTAGGCTGTTACGTTTTTACCACCAATTCGAATAATTTCCTTTTAGACCCTATCTCGCCAGGTCGGTGGCAAGGCGCCGGTGCCGCACGCGGACCGTCCCGACTTACGGCAAGGTAGTGACCACGCTGCCAGCGACTTGACACCGACCGAACTCTCAAGACGATTAGATAACCTGCTCTCGCCTCAGTGTCGCAATGGTTTCTGGACCATAACCCATGCGCGAGAGTATTTCTTCGGTATGTTCTCCCAGCTCTGGTCCTATCCAACGCGTGCCACCCGGCGTTTCGGACAGTTTGGGGGTCACCGCCGGCAGCTTGACTGGACTGCCATCCCTGAAGACATGCTGCTCGAACATCTGGCGCGCCAGGAATTGGGGATCCTGCATCATGTCGCGCACGGAATAAATCTTGGATACCGGCACATCGGCTGCCTTGAGTATTGCGAGCGCCTCGTTGATGCTCTTGGCCGAGCACCAGGACTGGATAGCTTCATCAATTGCCTGCGTATGCGGCACCCGTCCCGCATTATTCTCGAGCCGGGGATCATCGGCCATATCAGTGCGCCCGATCGCGGTCATCAGGCGCTTGAAGATGGCATCGCCGTTACCAGCGATGACGATATTCTCGCCATCGCCCGTGGTGTACGTGTTGGATGGCACGATACCGGGCAAGGCACCGCCCGTACGTTCGCGTATCACACCGGCATGATCGTATTCCGGAACAAGGGATTCCATCAGATTGAACACGGCTTCGTACAGGGCCACATCGACCATCTGACCTTGGCCGGCCTGACAATCCGTGCCCGGTTTGCCGTTCCAACGTCCGCCGGTCACGTCACGATGACGCAACGCCATCAGTGCACCCATGGCGCCATGAAGGGAAGCGATGGAATCTCCGATGGAAATACCGATGCGCACCGGAGGCCGGTCAGCATGGCCTGAGACATAACGCAGCCCCCCCATGGATTCGCCGATGGCACCAAATCCCGGTGAGTCGCGCATCGGTCCGGTTTGCCCATAGCCTGACAAGCGCACCATGATTGTGGCAGGGTTGATGGCCCTGAGCTGTTCGTAGCCGAGGTTCCATTTTTCCAGCACGCCGGGACGATAATTTTCGATCACGATATCGGCATCAAGTGCGAGTTTGCGCGCGATCTCTTGCGCGCGAGGGTCTTTCATGTTGAGCGTGATGCTCTTCTTGTTGCGGCTCTGGACGTACCACCAAAGCGAATTGCCATCCTTGAGCACACGCCATTTGCGGATAGGGTCACCCTCTCCCGGCGCTTCGATCTTGATGACATCAGCACCGAATTCGGCGAGCATGCGCGAGCAGAACGGACCCGCAATCAAGGTGCCGAGTTCGAGTACCTTGATGCCAGACAGCGGCCCCTTGGGGGCATTAGCAGAGGAAGCTGCCGATTTGGGATGAGGTTGGTGATCCATGTCTTGTTGTTATTTTCAGGTGAGGAGGGCCGTTGTGTGGGGAGACGTCATGCTGTCAGGTACTACGCCTGTCGAGCATGGCCCGAGCGATGGTACCAGCATCGACATATTCCAGCTCACCGCCGACCGGCACGCCCCGAGCGATACGGCTTACTGTCAGGCCGCGCGATTTCAGCGTCTCGCTGATGTAGTGTGCAGTGGCCTCGCCTTCATTGGTAAAGTTCGTGGCTAGCACGACTTCCTTGACTTGCCCGTCAGTCGCACGCGCGATCAGGCGATCGAGATGCAAGTCTTTGGGGCCAATGCCATCCAGCGGTGACAAGCGGCCCATCAGCACGAAGTACGCCCCCTTGTAGGTCAAGGTCTGCTCGATCATCAACTGATCCGCCGGCGTCTCCACCACGCACAACAGGCGGGTATCCCGATCCGGGTCGAGGCAGGTTTCGCAGATATCGCGCTCGGTGAAGGTATGACATTTTGCGCAGTGATGCAGGTTGTCGACCGCCTGCATCAGTGCGCGCGCAAGCTGCGAAGCGCCTTCGCGATCATGTTGCATCAGATGGTAGGCCATGCGCTGCGCAGATTTGGGCCCCACGCCGGGCAGGCGGCGCAACGACTCGCTGAGAAAATCGAGACTCGAAGGCGTCTTCACAACATCGTCAGAATGGCAGCTTGAAGCCCGGCGGCAGCGGCAGCCCTGCCGTCATGCCGGACATTTTCTCGCTGGTGGTGGCCTCGGCCTTGCGTACGGCATCATTGAATGCTGCAGCCACCAGATCTTCCAGCATGTCTTTGTCATCCCCCAGTAGCGAGGGATCGATAGATACCCGCTTGACATCGTTCTTGCAGGTCATCACCACCTTGACCATGCCAGCACCTGCCTGCCCCTCAACTTCGATCGTCGCGAGCTGATCCTGCATTTTCTTCATGTTGTCTTGCATAGCCTGGGCTTGTTTCATCAGACCGGCAAGTTGGCCCTTCATCATGGTTGACTCCTTCATCAATATCATGCGGGATTACTTATATCGGACGCACCGAACCCGGCACAATGGTGGCGCCGAATTCTCGTTTGAGTGCCTGCACAAAAGGATCGTTTTCCATCACTCGCTCGGCTGCCTGCTGTCTTGCCGCCTGTTCGGCGAGGCTAGCGGCATGCGCGGTATGACTCACGGCACCAATGCGGGTATGCAGAATAATTTGCTTGCCGAGCTGTTTACCCACGGCCGCCGCGAGCTTGTCTGCGCTGCCGGCAGAGAGCAAGGTCTCGACAGGCACGCGCAGGTGTAGCTCAAGCCTGGCCTCGCCTTCCTCGACCGCGAGCAACTCGCTCTGCGAGGCAAGCTGTTGCGCTACGCCGCGCAGTTTGAGTTGCGTGACAAGTTGCAGCCAGTCGAGACTGCCATGGACATCTGGCTTGGCATGCGTCTTTTCGATGATCTGCGTGGTCAGAGGCGTCGCGTCGATGGCAGCCGCGCCTGGCAGCGTTGATGCCTCAGTTTTTTTTTGAGCACTTACGACGGAAAGCTCACTGGCGGAAACGTCTGTCGGGAAAGGCAGGGACGCATCTTCCGACAAGCTGGCCCCAGGCCTGGGCTGCAAAGCCTTGCTGCTGCGCGCAGCGGCCAACGCAGCCCTCGCCGGACTCAGCGCTTTGTCCGCTGCGGCCGCAGATGGTAGTGGCACAGGAACGGATGCGGTCGCGACCGAGGCCGGGAACGCTGCCGTGGCAGCAGGCGCGGTGGTCGCCTTCGATGCAGCGGCAATTCCGCTGGCAGGTGCAGGGTCGGCAGCAGCTTGCGGGTCGCCAGATGAGGACAACGGCGCAAAGGAGAGCATGCGCAACAACGTCATCGTGAAACCGGCATATTCGTCGGGCGCGAGTCCAAGCTCATGACGACCATATACTGCAATCTGATAAAACAGCTGCACGTCTTCAGGTGCAAAAAGAGAAGCAAGTCGGAGCACGTCGTCACGTTCTGGCAAATCTTCCGGCACAGCGGTAGGTACTGATTGCGCGATGGCGATCCGATTAAGCAGCGTACCCAGATCCTGCAAGGCTGCATTCCATGACAGACTTCGCGCTGCCATATCGTCGGCCACCGCCAGCAAGGCGGCCCCATCCCGATCAACCAGGGCGTCCAGCAGTCGCACAAGATAAGCGTGATCAAGCGTGCCGAGCATGCCCTGCACCGAGCCCAGCGTGACTTTTCCTGCCGAGTAGGCGATTGCCTGATCGGTCAGAGACAATGCATCGCGCATGGAGCCCTGCGCGCCCTGGGCAAGCAGGCGCAGTGCTGGAGACTCAAAGCTGATCTGCTCTTGCGAGAGTATGTTCTCGAGATGCGACACAATCTGCGCTGGCGGCATCTGTTTGAGGTTGAACTGCAGGCAGCGCGAGAGTACCGTCACCGGTATCTTTTGGGGATCGGTGGTCGCGAGTATGAATTTCACGTGCTCGGGTGGCTCTTCCAGTGTCTTTAGCATTGCATTGAATGCATGACTGGTAAGCATGTGGACTTCATCGATCATGTACACCTTGAAGCGCGCATTCGATGGTGCATAGATCGCCTGCTCCAAGAGGTGCGCCATCTCGTCAACACCACGGTTGGACGCGGCATCCATCTCGATGTAATCCACGAAACGGCCGGCGTCGATCGAGGTGCAGGCCTCGCACACGCCGCAGGGGCTGGCAGTGATATCGCCCTGCCCATCCGCGCCCTGGCAATTCAGGGATTTGGCAAGTATTCGTGAGAGCGTAGTCTTGCCAACGCCTCGGGTACCGGTAAAGAGGTAAGCGTGATGCAGCCGCTTGTGATCCAGCGCATGGGTGAGCGCGCGCACGACATGATCCTGTCCGACCAGGCTGTCGAAATTCCTGGGGCGATACTTTCGGGCTAAAACCTGATAGGACATGCCGGTCAGAGAGATGGTCAACTCCGTCATTTTACCTGACGAGGAGCATCAGTCCGGCGTGGAGAGAATGAATTAGCGGAGCGCAAAACGCAGCGTAAAACGACAAGAGGCGAGCCTTGTCTGCGGCACTTGCGGAAAATGGCTGTGGCTGCTTCGTTCCCGACCTGACCAGGTTGACCATGCCACAATGCGCAGGGGCCCGCCGCGTCCGATTTTATCAGCAATCACTCAAGCAACAACGCTGAAATGACGGAACACGCCGAATAAATCATAGCGGCGTTTCGCCTTGCCATGGATGCCGCAGGAGACCAAGAAGACTGCCGCGACGCCATCGTTGGCTTGTTTTTCGAGGTGCTTAAAACCCTAGCGTTTTCGCTAGCTCATCGATGCGAGTTTTGACCTTTGCATCCATCGTGATGGTGCGACCCCACTCGCGCGATGTCTCTCCCGGCCATTTATTGGTTGCATCCAAGCCCATCTTGCTACCCATACCGCTGACGGGGGAGGCAAAGTCAAGATAATCAATTGGTGTGTTGTCGACCATCGTGGTATCGCGGACTGGATCGACTCGTGTAGTGATCGCCCAAATCACCTCCTGCCAGTCACGAATGTTCACGTCTTCGTCCACCACGACAATAAACTTGGTGTACATGAACTGTCGTAAAAAGCTCCACACGCCAAACATCACGCGTTTGGCATGACCAGGGTAGGCTTTTTTCATTTGCACGATCGCCATTCGGTAGCTGCAACCCTCGGGCGGAAGATAAAAATCGGTGATCTCGGCAAACTGCTTCTGGAGCAAGGGAACGAAGACTTCATTCAGTGCGACACCCAATACCGCAGGCTCATCCGGAGGCTTGCCGGTGTAGGTTGAGTGATAGATGGGATGACGACGCATCGTGATGCGATCAACCGTAAACACCGGGAACCAGTCCTGTTCGTTGTAATAACCGGTGTGGTCACCGAAAGGTCCCTCCAGCGCATGCTCATAGCCGGTGTTCGGGTACGGAGGCGCGCCCTCTGGCATGGTCGGCGGCACTTCTTCGGGGTAGATATGGCCTTCGAGTACGATCTCGGCCGAGGCCGGGACGCGGAGTTCGCTGCCAATGGCCTTAACCAGCTCGGTTCGGCTTCCACGCAAAAGACCAGCGAATTGATATTCGGACAAGCTATCGGGCACGGGGGTGACGGCCCCTAATATAGTGGCCGGATCCGCGCCCAGCGCTACGGCGATCGGATAAGGGGTGCCCGGGTGAGTGAGACAGTGCTCGCGGAAGTCCAGCGCACCACCCCGATGGGCCAGCCAGCGCATGATCAGCCGGTTAGTGCCAATCACTTGTTGGCGGTAGATGCCCAGATTCTGCCGCTTCTTGTGAGGGCCTTTCGTGATAACTAGTCCCCAGGTAATCAGGGGTGCGGCATCGCCGGGCCAACAATGTTGAATGGGCAAATGGGACAGGTCGACCTGATTACCCTCCCAGACGATGTCCTGACAAGGCGCGCTGCGAAGCTCTCTGGGGGCCATGTCCCAGACGGACTTGACCAGCGTACCCAAACCCAGCACATCCTTGAACCCTTTGGGTGGCTCCGGCTCTTTGAGCACCGCCAGCAACTGCCCAATGCGCCGCAGCTCGCTCACCTCGCTCGCGCCCATGCCCATAGCGACCCGCTTGGGCGTGCCAAACAAATTGCCGAGCACCGGCATGCTATGGCCTGTTGGCTGAGTAAACAGCAGCGCCGGGCCACCGGCCCGAAGCGCGCGGTCGCATAGTTCAGTCATTTCAAGATGAGGAGAAACGGGCACGGAAACTTCGGATAAGTCACCGGATTGTTTCAATTTATTAATAAAATCCCGCAAATCGGAATATTTCATCGGTTAATGACTTTTTTCAAAGTGAAAGATGTCTGCCCAAAACCCAGGCCAACTGGCTGATTTTACAATGAATTGCTGCGTTGCAACTAATATTTCATAACTTTTAGTTATGGATAACTATTTTTCAAGTATTGACTCGATATAAACACCCCCCTACAATCCGCTCAAATTTTTTCGGGCGGCTTCCGGAGCGATCCGGACCTTAGGGGGAAAGCGCGCCACCCGACATTCGAGGTAGGGGCCGCGCAGCGATGCTGCGCATTTTTATAAAGTCCTGACTTTCATCCTCGAAAAAAGATTGCTCATGTCACCCTGTTCCAGGGGGCAATAAAGCAACACCGGCATTTGCCAGGCCCGAAGTGTGGCCGCAAATGGTTTTTTTGTCTCGCGGTGAATTGAAGCACGAAGCACGCTTGCAATTGGCCTCATCTCAGAGTGCCTGACAAAACGTGACGGGCTACTTGTCATGCTGACAATGGAGACGGCAGCATGACAGGGACGACACCCGGCGGGTTTTGCCAGGCGCTTTGAGGGCCGCGATGATTCAGGAGGTAGCATGAATAGTCGACGCAAATTGACAGCGTTGGTCAGTGCGGAGCAACTGTCTCAGCATTTGAATAAATTAAGCAACATCGGCGGCAACGTCGCCACCACCGCCCAGCAGGCCCTGTCCGTGCTGGGGCTCGCAGCGATCGCGGCACTCACCCTGATGTTCTTCAGGCCTGAGCTGACCGATCACCTGAAAGTGATCTCCCCCTTCTGGGAAGAGTACAACGATGACCCTAGCGCACAGGAGATGGCGTTCGCGTCCATGCTGGAGCTCCCTGAGCGCAAGTCCACTGAATCGCACGGTCTGATCACCGGCGTGCCGGTCGTGCAGCAGGGCGTAGACAACGTACAGGTCAACACCCTGGAGCAGCAGCGCGTGATGACTTGGCTGGCCAAGCGCTATCGGATCGCGCAGACCGCTAGCAAGATGCTGGTGGAGGCCGCCTACTCGGCCGGCCATGAAGTGCGGATCGACCCGCTGTTGGTTTTGTCGGTGATGGCGATCGAATCGCGCTTTAATCCGTTTGCAGAAAGCGCGATGGGTGCGCAGGGTCTCATGCAGGTGATGGCCAAGGTGCACCACTCCAAATTCGATGACCACGGCGGCTCGAAATCGGTGCTCAACCCCGTGGCGAACATTCAGGTAGGCGCTCAGATACTGAAAGATGCCATCCGCCGCAGCGGTTCCGTCGAGGCGGGGTTGAAGCTCTACGTGGGCGCTGGCAACCTTGAAACCGATGGTGGTTATGCATCGAAGGTACTTGCCGAGTACAGCCGTCTGCAGGCCGTTGCCAGTGGCAAGCGCGTGCCAACTTTCACGCCCTCGGCGCAGCCGCATCAGAACGACGCCATGGAGGCAAAAGCAGCCGACTCGCTGCCGCCTGCGCGCTCGCATGCCGAAGAGCCCGCCTGATAAACGCAAGCCAGTCGGAGTAAAAATGGAGCCTTTGGGCTCCATTTTTTTTGCCTGCTTTTCTTGATGACAGCGGCTTGTGAGATGTTGTGCGCTGGTGTGAACTGCTTTGGGCTGCTGTACGCTGCCTCGGGCTGCTTGTGCGCCGATAGGGCCACTACCGAGCTGGCCGAGGCAAAGGCGCGCGCGCCGCGAGATAGCGCCCCAGTCGTTCAACGGCTTCAGCCAGATGCTCCATTGATGTCGCGTAGGACACCCGCAGATAACAGTGCGCGGCATGCTCACCAAAATCCAAGCCGGGAACCATGACCACGCCGGTCGCCTCCAGCAACTCGCGCGCAAAGGCATCGGCGTCGTGAGTAAACCGGCTGCAGTCTGCGTAAATATAAAACGCGCCATCGGGCAAGACAGGCACACCAAAACCCAGCTGGCAGAGTGCCGGCACCAGATAGTCACGTCGACGACGGAATTCTTCCTTGCGCGCTTCGAAAATCTCGGTGGCCTGCGGACTGAAACAGGCCAGTGCCGCCTGCTGCGCGACGCTCGAGGCACAGATAAACATATTCTGCGCCAGCTTCTCAACCGCCGACAGCATGGCCGGCGGCACGACCAGCCACCCCAGCCGCCAGCCGGTCATGTTGAAGTATTTCGAAAAACTGTTGATGACAATGATGTCCTCGCCCAGCGCCAGCGCTGATGCCGGCGGGGCGTCGTAGCTGAGACCCTGATAGATCTCGTCAACTAGAGTAAAACCACCCCGCTCACGCGTCACATCCGCGATGGCGCTCAGCTCATCGGCTAGTATCGAGGTTCCGGTCGGGTTTGAGGGCGATGCCAGCAACACGCCCGCCGTGCGTTCCGACCAGTGTGCACGCACCATTGCCGCCGTCAGCTGAAAGCGTTCAACCGGGCTGCAGGGGATCATGGTCGCTCTGCCCTCGAAAGCCACGACAAAATGACGATTGCATGGATAGCTGGGATCGGGCATCAACACTTCGGCATCGCGACCGATCAGCGCCGCACAAGCTAGCAGCAAGGCCCCGGAAGCGCCCGCCGTGATAACGATGCGCTCAGCCGGCACATTGAGCCCGAAAAGCCGCTGATAATGCGAAGAGATCGCATCGCGCAGCGCCGGCAGACCCGTTGCATGCGTATAGCGCATCGCGCCATGCTGCAGCGCGGTTGCAGCCGCATCCAGCACCGGCTGAGCCGTCGGGAAATCAGGCTCACCTATGCTCAGGTGAATGACCGAACGACCGGCTTTTTCCAGGTCAGAGGCACGCTTGATCACCTCCATGACATGAAAAGGCTCGATCTCGTCGAGCCGATGGGCCAGCGGAAAGCGCATGCCGTGCACGGAGCGACAAATAGATTAGCGACCCGCTGCGACTTCCGTCGCGCGCAGACTGGTGGCGAGCTTGTCGAGCACGCCATTGACATACTTGTGTCCATCAATGCCACCGAAGGACTTGGTCAGCTCAACTGCCTCGTTGATCACGACCTTGTAGGGGATCTCGATGTGGTTCTTCAACTCGAATGCACCGATCAGTAAAGCCGCGTGCTCTACAGGCGACAGCTGATCGATGGCACGGTCAATCAATGGACGAATTTCGTCGCGCAGCTCACCCGCCTCGCGTATCGTTCCATGCAGAAGCACATCAAAGTGTCCGGCGTCGGCCTTGTCGAAGCCGTGAGCATTGCGAATGTGTGCGTCAATGGCGCCGGCATCGTCCTGATTGATCAGCCACTGGTAGAGACCCTGCAACGCAAACTCGCGGGCACGGTGGCGCGGCGTGCGGTTTTTGTTGGGATTGGCGTGCTGCGATTTGCTGCTCATAGTGCATTACCTTGTTTAATCTTCGTCGGCCTCGTCGGCCAGCTCTTCCATTGCCACCACGAGGTTCGCCATCTCGACGGCGACTCGCGCCGCATCCGCACCTTTGTCGGCCATGCGTGCCTCGGCCTGCTCATCATTGTCGGTCGTCAGCACCGCATTGGCGACAGGAATGCCGAAATCCAGACCAATGCGCGTGATGCCGCTGCCCGATTCGTTCGACACCAGTTCAAAGTGATAAGTCTCGCCGCGGATGACGGCCCCTAGAGCGATCAGCGCATCAAACTGCCCCGACTCGGCCATCTTTCGAAGCGCCAGCGGTATCTCCAGAGCGCCCGGCACGGTCACGAGAAGGATGTCCTCGTCCTCGACGCCAAGGTGCTTGAGTTCGGCCAGACAGGCGGAGCGCAAGCCGTGGCAAATATCTTCATTGAACCTCCCCTGCACGAGGCCAATGCGCACGCCACTGCCCTCGAAATCCGGTTCGTATATTCCTACGCTCATAGTGCCTCCTGCTGAAATTCGTGGGTCATTACTCGGGACTGGCCTGATAGCCGGTCACTTCGAGATTGAAGCCGGCCATGGAGGGCATCTTGCGCGGGTTCGCGAGCAGCTTCATCTTGCCCACACCCAGTTCGCGCAATATCTGCGCGCCGATGCCGTAAGTGCGCAGATCCATGCGCGAGGCGCGGGTCGGCCTGGTCGGTTGCGGCTCACACAGCGCATTGAACTGGGCGAACATCTGCTCGGCCGATTCTTCGCAATTCAGCAGTACGATCACGCCGCGCTCCGCGGCTTTCAGCGTCCTGAGCGCCGACGCGATATTCCAGGAATGCGTGGTCGCCTGAGTATCCAGTAAATCGAGTATCGACACCGGCTGGTGTACCCGAACCAGGGTCTCCTGCTCGGGGCGGATCTGTCCATGCACCAGCGCGAGGTGGGCGCCGCCGCTGGGCTTGTCTCGGAAGGCGATCGCATGAAAATCGCCCTGGGCCGTCTGCATCCCGCGCTCTGCGACACGCTCGACGATGCTCTCTGTCTGGCTGCGGTAGTGAATCAGGTCGGCAATGGTGCCGATCTTCAGCTGATGCTGCCGCGCGAATTCGATGAGGTCTGGCAGCCGCGCCATGCTGCCGTCATCCTTGAGTATTTCGCAGATTACCGCAGCTGGCGTCAGGCCTGCAAGCTCCGCCAGATCGCAGCCGGCCTCGGTATGGCCAGCGCGCATGAGTACCCCGCCCCGCTGCGCACGCAGCGGGAAAACATGCCCAGGCTGCACAATGTCCGAGGGCCTGGCCTGCCTGGACACCGCGACTTCAATCGTGCGGGCGCGGTCAGCCGCAGAAATACCCGTAGTCACGCCATCGGCGGCCTCGATGGACACGGTGAAATTCGTGCCGTACGACGTACCATTGCGGGCGGTCATCAGCGGCAGGTTCAGCTGTTCGCAGCGTTCCTCGGTTAGGGTAAGGCAAATCAGGCCACGCCCGAAGCGAGCCATGAAGTTGATGGCCTCGGGTGTCACAAACTCGGCGGCCAGCACGAGGTCGCCCTCGTTCTCGCGATCTTCCTCATCAACGAGGATGACCATTCTGCCGGCGCGCAGCTCGGCAATGATCTCTTTGGTGCTTGAAATGGACATGAGGCAAACCTGGAAAGGGCACGTATTTTAATGGATTTCCCTCGCCTGCCCCCTCATGCCGACCATGGCAGCACGCCCGCGCTCAGCATGCGCTCCACATAGCGAGCGATCAGGTCGACTTCCAGATTGACCTTGCTGCCTTGCTTCAAATGCTTGAGCGTCGTGACCGCGATGGTATGCGGTATCAGATTAATCGACACGATACAGCCCTGTGCGCTGTCCGATACGCTATTAATCGTCAGCGAGACGCCGTTGACCACCACCGAGCCTTTGTAGGCCAGATACTTGCCCAACCCGGCAGGTGCCAGCACATCCAGCCGCCAAGACTCACCGACAGGCGCAAAATGGACGACGCTGCCCAGCCCATCAACATGACCCGACACCAGATGGCCACCGAGCCTGTCTGAGAGCGTCAGGGCTTTTTCAAGATTGACCTCGCCGACCGCATCCAGCCCAACGGTGCAATTCAGGCTCTCGCGAGAAACTTCAACGGTAAAACTATCATCGGTCTTGCTGATGACGGTCATGCAAGCACCATTCATCGCAATCGAGTCGCCGATAGCGACATCGGACAAAGGTAAGCCTCCTGATGCGACCTGCAGCCTGACACCAGCCTGGCCCTGATCACCCAGAGGGTCGATGCGGATGATGCGGCCCACCGCCGCGACGATACCTGTAAACATGGCGTTCTCGGTCAAGAAAATGAACAGATCTGAGAGATCATTAGCATGGGGCTTCAAGCACGTTGCCGCAAGCTCAGTGATCTGCCACTCGCAAAAGCAAGCGAAGGTCGTCGCCCACTCTGTGCACCTCATGAAAGCGCAACTGCACACGATCTTCCAGCGACAGTATCTCGGACAAACGCGCCATTCCCTGTGAGGGGCCCAGCAAACAAGGCGCCAGATAGATCAGCAACTCATCAACGAGACCCGCAAGCAACAGCGAACCGTTCAGCTTGAAGCCTGCCTCAACGTGCAACTCGTTGATCTGGCGCTGACCCAGCGCCAGCATCAGCGCGAGTAAATCGACTTTGCCTGCCTTATCTGGCAGATGAAGAATTTCCGCGCCCGCCGCGACCAACGCCGCTTCACGCGCGACATCGCTCGTGGTAGTGACAACCCAGCTACCACCGCCCGCCAGAACACGCGCATCCGGGCGGATCTGCAGCGCGCTGTCGAGCACAATGCGCTGCGGCTGGCGAGGCGTATCGATGGCACGCACCGTGAGTTGCGGGTCATCCTGATCCACAGTACCAATACCCGTGAGAATAGCGCAGGCGCGAGCTCGCCAGACATGACCATCCGCGCGCGCCGCCTCGGAGGTAATCCACTGACTTTGTCCGTTGCGCAAGGCCGTGCCGCCATCGAGACTGGCAGCGATCTTGAGTCTCACCCAAGGACGACCGCGCTGCATGCGGGAAAAAAAACCGATGTTCATCTCACGCGCCTCATCGGCCAGCAGGCCGATCTCGGTCGCAAGACCGGCTCTGTGCAGTTTTGCCATGCCCGTGCCCGCCACCTGGGGGTTCGGGTCTTCGATGGCAGCCACAACCCGTGAAATACCTGCAGCAATCAGCGCATCTGCGCAGGGGGGCGTGCGACCGTGATGGCTGCAGGGTTCCAGTGTCACGTAAGCGGTGGCGCCCCGCACATCAACACCGCGCGATGTCGCTGCGTGCAGCGCTGCCGCCTCCGCATGTGCATGCCCCGCAGGCTGCGTGCGGCCCTGCGCAACGATCTCGCCATCGCGGACGATCACGCACCCAACTCTCGGATTCGGGCTGGTGATATTCATCGACTCGGCAGCGAGTTGCAGCGCAATTCGCATGGCCTGACGGTCATCGATGAATCGGGTAGTTGAAGACACGGTGGAATTGGCCAGACGGTCGAGGAGAACTGAGCAGACCCGCATTCTAGCAAGCCCTTGCCTCGCGATCAGGGTCACACACCCTGACCCTGCCCAGAAAGCTGATCACCAGCTTGCGACGCTCTTGACCCACGGTGAACAAAACCGACCCAATCTGAGGAATATTCGCACTGCCAAGGCTACGGGGTCGACCACTCGGACTAAACGCCAGATACATTTTTTTCGAATCACGCAATTTTGCCTCGACCAGTAATTTGGGTATCTCAGCCTCGCTGCGATGAATCAGCAATTCACCAGGATCAAGCCGCTGATTATTGTCCGCGTCGATAAGCACCACCCAGCCCAGACGCCAATCACCGGCATGGGCCGGTACCACATCGACTCGCTTCTGCCGCCGGATTGCCTCGGCTCGCGCCACTAGGATTGCCTGGTGAAACTCGCTGCACGCGAGGTTTACTCGTGCACGGTCGAGCAGTGAATGAAAGGCGGGCATGGCCCTGATAAGCATGCCCACCAGCGCACACACAATCAGGGCTTCAAGAAGTCCCATGCCCGTCATGGAGCGAGCAGCTCCCGACCATTTGTCAGAGTGGTTGCCACCCACCACGTCACACCTCATTGAGGGCACGCCAACTTATCAGGTGAATGTCGCCTTTACACATGACAGGCGCTTGCTCGATCGCTTCCACCCTTGTTGTCATCGGCAAGGGCTGGGTAGTGGCCTGACCTGGCGGGCATGCGTGTAATTCGAACTCTGCCTGCAGACTGACGCGTGTTTCGGCGATAAGACCTGTTCCGGTCGCGGTGATCTGACACAAACCGCTGCGATCATC